>CAZHIT010000150.1:0-6345 GCA_964533125.1 uncultured Candidatus Sumerlaeota bacterium | reverse complement strand
GCTTGATGACCTTGGCGATAATCTCCCGCTCAATTGTTTTCTGGGTAATGTCCGGCTGGTGCTGGGCCGAAACCACCACCGTGGTCACCGCCACCGGCCGGTTGCCTTCGTACTCCACCGTTACCTGCGTCTTGCCGTCGGGCCGCAGGAAGGGCAGTTCTCTGCTTTTCCGCACTTCCGCCAGCCTCCGGGCGAGCTTATGGGCCAGCATAATCGGCATGGGCATCAGCTCCGGCGTTTCGGTGCAGGCGTAGCCAAACATCATCCCCTGGTCCCCGGCGCCAATCGCAGCCAACTGCGCTTCGTCCATCTCGCCCTGCTTTGCTTCCTGGGACTTGTTCACCCCCAGGGCGATATCCCCGGACTGCTCGTGTATCGCCGTCAGTACGGCGCAGTTGTCGGCGTCAAACCCATACTTCGCCCGGGTATAGCCGATGTTCCGGATCGTCGTCCGGACGATGTCCTGCAGGTCCACGTGGCTCTTGGTCGTGATTTCCCCCACCAAAAGCGCGAGACCGGTAGTTACCGTGGTTTCGCAGGCCACCCGGGCCATGGGGTCTTCCTTAATAATGGCATCGAGGACCGCATCCGAAATCTGGTCGCACACCTTATCCGGGTGCCCCTCGGTGACCGATTCCGAGGTCATCAGGTAGCGCTTGCCGTTATTTTCCATCATGGTTCTCTCCTCCTTCAACTTCCCGGCCCGGGATAGAACGCCGGCTGGCCTCCACCAGGCGGGCAATGGCGGTCACCGCCGCCTGGGCATCTTTCGCGTATTCATCCGCCCCGGCAAAGGCCGCGTAGTCTGGGGTGATTACCGCGCCCCCGACGATCACCTGGCACGGCAGGTTGGCCTCGCGCAGAGCCTCAATTACCCCCGGCATTTGCACCATCGTGGTCGTCATCAGGGCGCTGAGGCCCACTACATCTGCCTCTTCCTGCCGGGCCGCTTCCACAATCGCCGCCGCCGGGACATCCTTGCCCAAATCGGTCACCTGGTAGCCGTAGTTGCGCAGCAGCACCGCCAGGATGTTCTTGCCGATATCGTGGATATCCCCCTTGACCGTCGCCAGCACGATCTTGCCTTTACTGCTCCGGTTGCCGGCCGGGAGATAGGGCGTCAGAACCTGAAAGGCTTTCTGCATCGCTTCTGCGCTCAGCAGCAGCTGGGGTAAAAAGTAAGTGCCTTGTTCGTAGCGGGCGCCCGCTTGTTCGAGCGCGGGTATCAGGACTTCGTCCATCATCCCAAGCGCACTGGAACCTTCCTGCAAGGCGGCCTCGATCCAGGGGCCGATATTGACCTTGTCGCCTTCCAAAATCGCCCGGGTCAGTCTGGCCGGACCCTCTTCTCCTTTTGGCGTAGCGGGAGCCGTATCGGCGCCGGCCCCGGCAGCGATGTACGCCTTCGCCCCGAAGTCGTAATTCTGCAGGACGGCCCAGGCGCGCAGGGCTTCGGCCACCTTCTCGTCCAGCGGATCAATGATCGCCGCATCCAGTCCCTGCCCCAGGGCGGCCAGCAAGAAAGCCGCGTTCAGGGTACTCCGCCGGGGGAGGCCATAAGAAATATTGCTGATACCCAGTACCGTCCCGGCGCCCAGTTCTGCCCGCACCCGGGATACCGCCGCGAGCGTCTCTTTGGCGCTAGCCTGCTCCGCCCCGGCAGTCAGCGCCAGGCAATCGATTAAGATATCCTCCGGCCGGATTCCATAGCCTTGTGCCGCCGTAACAATCCGCTGGGCAATCGCGATCCTTCCGGCCGCGGTGGGCGGGATCCCGTGTTCATCCAGGGTTAAACCAATCACCGCCGCCCCGTACTTTTTCGCTAGCGGCAAAACTGTTGCCAGTTTACCGGCCTCACCGGTCACCGAGTTAATCAGCGCCTTGCCCACATAGGCTTGCAGACCAGCTTCGAGTGCAACCGGGTCAGCCGTATCCAGGACCAGCGGACAGTCCGCCACCGCGCTTACCGCCGCAATCGCCGCCGGCAAGGCCGTGGCTTCCACCACCCGGGCGGCGCCCATATTAATGTCCAGCGCCTGCGCTCCGGCCGCTGCCTGGGCCCGCGCCTCCCGGCGGACCACCGCCATCTGGCCGCTGCGGATATCCGCCGCCAGCTCCTTGCGGCCGGTGGGGTTGATCCGCTCACCGATGAGCAGCGGTTCGCCGCCCGGTATATGCACCACCGTTTTGGTCCGGCTGGCGAGCGTCAGCTGCGGCGGCACCACCCGCGGTACCGGTTTCCGTCCTTTGATCCGCGCGCTAATCGCCCGGATATGCTCCGGCGTATTGCCGCAGCAGCCCCCGATAATATTAACGCCCATCCGGGCAAACTCTTCTGCCGCCTCGGCCATCATCGCCGGCGTGGCCGGGAACACCGTTTTCCCGTTCACCAGCTGGGGCAGACCGGCGTTTGGCTTCACCACCAGCGGGCAATTACTCACCTTGGCCATCTCCGCCATCACCGGCAGCAGCTCCCGGGGACCGCCCGAACAGTTGGCCCCCAGCACATCCACACCCATCGCCTGCATCACTACTGCGGCCGTCCGCGGATCCGTCCCCAAAAAGGTCCGATCCCGCTCGCTAAAGGTCATCTGGCAGAGGATAGCCAAGTCGCAGTTCTCTTTGGCCGCCAGCACCGCTGCCCGCAACTCCCCCAAATCCGCCATAGTTTCGATGTTAATCATGTCCGCCCCGCCGTCCCGCAGGGCAATCACCTGCTCGCGGAAGATTTCATACATTTCCGCAAAGGTCAGGCGGCCGACCGGCTGAACGAACTGTCCGGTGGGTCCGATGTCGCCCGCGACCAGACAACCCGTCCCGGCCGTCGCCTCCTTCGCCAGTTCCGTGCCCCGGCGGTTAATCGCGTAAGTCTGATCGGCAAGGCCAAACTCCCCAAGCTTCAGGCGGTTGCCGCAGAAGGTGAAGGTTAAAATCAGGTCCGACCCGGCCTCGACATAGTTGCGGTAAATTTGCCGCATGGTCTCCGGATGCGACAGGTTCCAGGCTTCCGGGCACTCGCCCGGCACCAACCCGGCCGCCTGCAAGAGCGTCCCCACCGCCCCGTCGAACACCAGCACTTCTTCTTTTAATCGGCGCAGAAATGCCTCTTTCATTGGTTTCCCTCCCCGTGCTTGCCCCGGTATGGACAATTAACCATATTGCAGCTGAAACAACCCGTGGACGCGGCCGGTCCGTCCCCCCGCACCCAGCCGATCACCGCCGTCACCGACTTGCGCGGTATCAGCATTGAACTGTCGCTGGCGCTGATGCCGATCGCCTCTGCCCCCGCCGCCAGGAGCAAATCGGCCTGGATCCGGACATCCCAGTCGCCGTAGCCAGGGCTGTAGCGGGAGGTCGTCTGATACCCCGCCGCTTTGGCCTCGCCAGCAATGATCTGGTTTACCGCCTCCGCCGTCTGCTCCGCGCCCTCGGAGGCTACCGCGTCCACGACCACCGCCCGGCTGTATTCGCCGCCGGCAAACATTTCCGCCACCGCCGGCTCCACCCTGGGCCCCACGGTCGCCGCCATTACCGTTACCCACTCCGCCCGGGCCAGGTGGCGGGCGATGTCCGCCCCCACCAAAGCCAGCGGGGTGCCTTTTAAACTGACCTGCCGGTCCGTGACCGCTTCCACCTCCCAGGTGGTATACACCGCCCGGGGCTGCTGAATTGCGGCGCTGCCGGCGATCTCCCCATCGACCAGTTCCAGGATCGCTGCGGACAGCTCCTGTTTCCCCGGCTGGTAACCCAGATAACGAAGCACCGGCTCGCGGTCGATAGTTATGGGCAAAGCATCGTATGTTTTCATCGCTATTATCTCCTGTTTCGGGTAATCCATCGGACACCGGCGGCTGGAAAAGAACAAAACTCCCCCACAATAATGGAAGAGTCATCGTCGCAATCTCTCATCTCCCAGAATTGCTATTCTGCAGGATTTGGCACCGCTGTAGTCGCCTACCGGTTGCCGGGTTTCATCGGGCCCGTCCCTCCACCACTCTTGATAAGAGCTATTATGCAGTTAGGTCTGATGAAGATATTAGCATAACCGCCGGTACCTGTCAAGCTTCTTCCTTTGCTTCGCCCCGTTCCCGCCCGTAGCGGTCCGCGAGGCGCACCACGTCCCCGGTCTGCGGCGTCGACACCTCAAAGATAATCAGATCGCTGGTTGCCGTTATCCTATGTATCGTCCCCGGCAAAATGGTGATCGCCGTCCCCGGCCCAATCGCCTGCTCACTCTCCCCCAGTAGCAACTGACCGGTGCCGCTGTAAAACAGCATCGTCTCCGTCTTCTCTCGGTGGTATTGCCGGCTCAGCGATTCCCCGGCATTCACTTCCAGGATCTTGCCCACATAGAACTCCGTCTCGGCCCACCAAACCTCGCGCCCCCAGGGTTTCTCCACTATTTTCACGCTTAGACCTCCCCCGGCTCCTTCTTCACAATTTCCTCACATAATCTGCCGCCCCTTCGGTACAAACTAAACCCGAAGTCTGATACCCAGAAAGGCGGGAGAACATGAGCCGGCTCGTTAAAGTGACCTTTCAGGGACCCTGGACAAATTACCGCACCCCCAAATACCAATTCACCGGCGGCACCAGTCACATCATGCCGGTCGAAGAGGCCGGTTTCTTCCAGGGGTTTCCCGGTTTTCTCATCAGCGAAATCGACCCCCATGGCTTTACCATGGGCGACCGGGATATGCACCCCTACGCCGAACCAACCGCGGAAGTGAGTCAGGTCCCGCCGGACGCAATGCTAAAGGACTAAACTGAAGCTGTCTAGGGAAGCGTGTTTGCACCGCCAGCAAACCGGCGCAGCCACCGCACCAGCGGGACTCCGAGCAAAAAGACGACACCTGCTTCGCTTAGGCCGATGCCCAGTGCGGTGAGCCAATACGGGACGCCAAAAATCTGGCTCAGGTACAGACTGATCAGCAATGCGTTTAAGAGGACCGGGGAAAGATAGGGGATCACGCCGTTTTGGCGGTAGCGAAAGGTAACCCAAGCTGCGAGCAGCGTCACCGCGCTGCCGCCAAAGATATCCCATGGCCCTAAGCCCCCGATAATATTGCTCAGCAAACAGCCGATAAAGACCCCGAAGATCGCTTCCGGGTACAGTATCGGCAGCACTACCAGAGCTTCGGCCACGCGGAACTGGACGATGCCGAAGCTCAGCGGCAGGAGCAGATAGTTCAAAATCACATACAGGGCGGCAATCACCGCTCCCCGGGCGATCGCTCTCATCTCGTATCGCATAGTCCATCTCCTTCGCCGGCGACTTTGTTAATTTCGCGGGGAACCTTCCATTTCCTCCTCTGCCGGATCTGCCGCCTAAGAAAAATGTCCCCACACGGGGGACATTTTTCGGCATTACTTATTGCATACTTTTTTCCGCGATTTCAATCATCCGCTTGACCATGTTCCCGCCGATTTTGCCGCCCATCCGGCCTCCGACCGCCCCGCATTCGCGGGCCGGCATATTACCCCAACCGACGGACTGGACTTTGTCGCTTAATCCCAGGTCCTGTACCGCTTCTGATTTCAACTGCGATAGTGCTTGGTCGTAATTACCGGCATTGATGTTGCTGACTCCCGTTTCCCGGCCGAAAGCTATTTCATTGGCGACTTCCATCTTCAGACTCTCCAGACCTTTGGCCGCTGAAGGCACCACATAGCTGTCGGGAAAACTGTTTCGGCGACTGGATAAATTCTGTCTGCGCACCGTTATCACCTCCACAGAGTTAATTTGCCCCGCCGCCGGTAAATTAACCGCGGTAAATTTTGACCGGGAGTGCAAGTTTTATGCAGAACGAGGCGGGCAGAAGGAATTGGGCCGGGAAAAGCCAATATGGACAAGGGGAGGGATGAGCATGATCACCGAACGTTTATACTACGCTGAGCCTTATCGGCAAAGCTTCGCCGCCAAAGTGCTGGAGCAAACCCCATCGAACGGTAAATACCTCACCATCCTTAATCGCACCGCTTCTACCCCAATGCCGGCGGCCAGCTGGCCGATACGGGGACACTCAATGGGATCCCGGTCACCGACGTCTACGAGCAGGACGAGACCATCGTCCACGTCACCGCCGCCCCCATCGGAGAAACGGAAGTGGAAGGCCAAATCGACTGGCCGGTCCGTTTTGACCACATGCAGCAGCACGCCGGGCAGCACATCCTGTCCCAGGCTTTCTTGACCCGCCTGGGCGGCGAAACCACCAGCTTCCACATGGGCCCGGAGGTTTCCTCGATTGACCTGACCCTGACCGAACTGTCCGAAACCGACGCCGCTGCCGTCGAGGACCTGGCTAACTCCGTCGTCCTCAGCGGACAAAAGATCGAGACCATCTG
>CAZHIT010000149.1:0-6514 GCA_964533125.1 uncultured Candidatus Sumerlaeota bacterium | reverse complement strand
GCTCGGTCATCGTCAACGCCTTACGGAAACTGGAGAGCGCCGGGGTGATTGAATCGCGGTCACTCGGGATGAAGGGGACATACATCAAGATCGTGAACGACAAGTTCCTGGAAGAACTGGAGCGGGCGAAAGCCTGACCGATTTAATAACCGTAAGAATTATCGACACGAACCGGCAATGTTCGTGTTTTTTCTTTGTATGCCGACAGAATGGAGAGAATTATGGCCTTTACCGCAAATTTTATGGCGCAAATTGGTAAAAAAATTCTAAACCAGGAGGATAATGGCTAACCATGCCGAATGATAGATATATTGAAAAGTGCATAGAATGACCGCCCCCTTGTTCCGACAGCGGGCGGTGATGGGCAAACTTGCCGAAAGGCAAGGACGCAAAGCTGAGGATCTAAGGCTAGCGATAGCTATGATGGCCAAGTTGCAAGGGTGAACCTATTCTACCTGAGCCTTGGTAGGATAGGTTCCTTTGTTTTATTACGGGCAGGAGGTGGAGCGGTGCTTAGGCGGGTTTTTGGGAGCCAAACCTGGCAGATGGTCGAAGGGGGCCTGGATGGGGCGGCCTGGCAGCAGCGGGTAATCGCGAACAACATCGCCAATGTGAACACCCCGAACTTCAAACGCTCCGACGTGGTTTTCGCGGACGAACTGGCGCGCCGCCTGAATCCGGGGCCGGCTTCGCTGGTACAGGCGGGCGCGGCGCCACCAAAGATGACCGCCACGCCGGCCGGGCGCCTGATTACCGACACCCGTACCAGTATGCGCACTGACGGCAACAACATCGACATCGACCGAGAGATGGCGAACCTGACCAAAAATAACCTGTACTACGAAGCGATGGCCCGGCAGGCCTCGGCCCTGTTGCAGCGGCTGCGCCTGGCGATAACCGAAGGGAGAGGGTAGGCATGAGTTTGTTTCAGGCGATTGACTCAAGCGCTTCCGGACTGACCGCTGAAAGACTGCGCCTAGACATTATCGCCAACAACCTCGCCAACATTGATTCCACCCGCACGGCGGCGGGGGGGCCCTACCGCCGGCAGGTGCCGGTGTTTACCGCCAAGGGCGACCGCTTCGGCGCCTGGCTCGCGGCCGGGCGGCGCGGTCTGGAGCCTGCCGGCACCGGGGTGCAGGTGACCGGTATTTTTACTGACCCGGCCCCGTTTAAGATGGTCTATAACCCTTCCCACCCAGACGCCGACGGCCAGGGCTATGTGTCGATGCCCAACGTGGATATCGCCCTTGAGATGGTGGATATGCTGACCGCGACCCGGGCCTACGAGGCCAATGTGACGGCCATCAACGCCGCTAAAAGTATGTTTTTGCGGGCCCTGGATATCGGACGCTGACCGGAGGTGAACTGCGATGAAGGTTAATCCCGTCCCCATGCCGCTGGTGAACCCTGCCCGCGCGTCAGTACCAGCGGCACAGAACACCGGTTCCTTCGCCGCCCTCCTGCAGGGCGCGCTGACCGAGGTGAACGATTATCAGCTCGCGGCCGAAGAAGCCGCCCGGCTGCTCGCGGCGGGGCTGCTGACCGATGTGCACCAGGCGACCATCGCCGCCGAGAAGGCCGAGCTTTCCCTGCAGCTTACCCTGGAAGTCCGCAACAAGCTGGTCGAGGCCTACCAGGAGATCATGCGCATGCAAGTGTAGAACATGAGGACTGGGGTGAGTGGTATTGGAGTTCCTGTCTCAATTCCGGGAGCAGTTGGCGGCGGTTTGGGGCCGCCTGACCCGGCGGCAGCGCTGGGGGATCGGTGGGGTGGTGGCGGTTTTCGCCCTGGGTCTGCTGCTGTGGAGCCGGGTCACTCCGGGTGGGGGCAACTTCGTTCCCCTGTTTACGCGCCTTGAACCGAGCGACGCCGGGGCGGTGGTTGAGCAGTTGGAAGAAATGCAGGTGGAGTACCGTCTGGCCGAGCAGGGCAGCGCGATTTTGGTGGATTCAGACCAGGTGTACGAGGTCCGTCTGACCCTGGCCCGGGAAGGACTGCCGAAGGGGAGCATCGTCGGCTTCGAGATTTTCGACCAGACCAGCCTGGGGACTACTGACTTTGTCCGCCGGGTGCAGTACATCCGCGGCCTCCAGGGGGAACTGGCCCGGACGATTAACCAAATCGATGGTATCGAGCGCAGCTCCGTCCATATCGTGCTGCCCGAGCCCAGCCTGTATACCCAAAACGAGCACCCGCCCACAGCGGCGGTGCTGCTAGAGCTTTCGCCGGGGGTGGAACTCGACCGGGCCCAGGTGCGGGGCATCGTCCACCTGGTCTCCCGCAGCGTCGAGGGCTTAAGCCCGGAGCAGATCACCCTGCTGGATGATTCCGGGGTGATCCTCGCGAGCGGACAGGAAGAGCCGGCCGGGGGAGCGCTTACGGCAAGCCAGATCGAACTGCAAACCGTGGTACAGCTAAGCCTGGAGCGGAACGTCCAGAGCCTGCTGGAGCGGGTGCTGGGGCCGGGTAATGTGGTCACCCGGGTGAGCGCCGAGCTGGATTTTGACCAAAAGACGATTAGCCGCCGGTATTTTACCCCAGGCGACGACCAGGGCATCGTGCGCAGCGTGCAGGAACTGCGGGAGGTATTTGAAGGCGGGACGGCCGCCGCTGCCGCTTCCGGGACTACCGGGATTCCCAGTTACCCAGCGGGGACCGAGACGGGCGGCAAGTCTTCACGCACCGAGACAGCCCAGACCTTTGAAATCAACGAAACCAGCGAGACCGAGGTAATCGCCCCAGGCAGCGTTAAGCGCCTTTCGGTGGCGGTAATGGTTAACCGCGCCACCCTGACGGCCCCGGAGCAGGCAATGATTGAGAACGTGGTTTCAGCGGCTCTTGGTCTTGACAGCGAGCGCAGCGACCAGATTACCGTGGCCGCCTTCCCCTTCGATACCAGCCTGGCCGAGCAGTTGCAGGAAGCGCTGGCGGACGAGGCCGAGGCGCCGCGTTCGGCCTTCCGGTACTGGCCGGTGGCAGTCGCTGTGTTGGTGGCAGGCGCGGTGCTGGCTCTTAGCCTGCGTCGGCGGAGCGCCCGGCAGCAAAGGGAAGAAGACGAAGCCCTGCGGCGGGAGGAAGAACGGCAGATGCACCTGGCGGCGCAGGAAGCGGCGGCGGCCCGGGAAGCGGTGCCGGACGATACCGGTACCGTCGGGCAAATGGCCCAGCGCAGCCCCGAAGAGGTCGCCCGCCTGGTCCAGGCCTGGTTGGCCGAGGACCGGGAGTAAGCCGAAAAGACCGAATACCGGCGCTGGCCGGAGGAGGTGGCAGGGAGGATGCGGATCATCAAGTCGGAGCGCTGTGCGCCGGGAGTGCCCCGGCAGTTGTGCGGGGACGCTTTTGACCCCGGGCTTCTGGCGGCTATCGGGGCCTGGAAGCAGCAAGCCGCCAAGCAGGCCGCCGAGCACGTCCTGACGCAGGCGCAGGCACAGGCCAGAGAACTGACCGGCGCGGCCCGGGCGGAGGCCGCGGCGGTGATCGCGGCGGCCCAGGCTGAGGCTTTGGAGATTGCCGCTAACGCTCAGTCGGCGGGGTATTCTGCCGGGTTTGACGCCGGTGAAGCGGCCGGCCGGGCCGAAGCCGAAGCCCTGCTGGCGGCGGCCCGGGCGGCCAGGGAAGAAGCGGCCGCAGAACGCGCCGCCCTGCTCCGGGAAATGGAAGGAGAACTGATCGAACTCGCCATCGGGATTGCCGCCAAGATTATTGACCGCGAAATCAGCCTGGCCCCGGAGGTCCTGGTGGGTATCGCCCGCCAGGCGATGCAGCGGCTGGCCGGGGCCGGAGCACTCACCCTGGTGGCAAACGAACCCAACGCCGCGGTCCTCCGCAGTCATCTAAGCCTCCTGACCACGGCGGACGGCACCCCGGTGATGGTGCGGGAGGAAGCGGGTCTTGGCGGGCGGGACCTGCGTATAGAGTCCGCCTGCGGCCGGGTGGACGCCGGGATCGACACGCAGCTCGGGCGGATTGCGGCCGAACTGCAGGAGGCGGCCGGCTATGGCGGTTAATCTCCCGCGCCCCGACCTTGGCCGCCTGCGCTCAGTCTTGGATTCTGCTGATCCAATTCTCCGCCAGGGGACCGTGCGGCAGGTGGTGGGCCTGACTATCGAAAGCAGCGGGCCCTGGGTCCAAATCGGCGAACTCTGTCAAATTCAACGAAATCAGGCCGGATCCGCCCTCCCGGCGGTAGCAGTCGGGTTTAGGGAAGAACGCATCCTGCTGATGCCCCTGGGAGAAATGGACGGGGTGGGGCCGGGGAGCCGGGTCACGGCCGCCGGCCGCCGCCTCACGGTGCCGGTGGGGCCGGACCTGCCGGGCCGGGTGCTGGATGGCCTGGGGAATTTAGTCGACGGTTTGGGGCCGCTTGGGGCGGTGGTCCACTACCCAGTGCACGCCGCCCCGCCCGAGCCACTCGACCGCGAGCCGATTGCATCACCCCTCTCGGTCGGGGTGCGGGCAGTAGACGGCTTACTCACCTGCGGCAAGGGGCAGAGAGTGGGAATTTTCGCCGGCAGCGGGGTGGGGAAGAGCACGCTGTTGGGGATGATGGCGCGCAACTCGGCCGCAGCCGTGAATGTGATCGCGCTGGTGGGTGAGCGGGGCCGGGAGGTGCGCGACTTTTTAGAAAACGACCTCGGGGAAGCCGGGCGGCAGCGCTCGGTGCTGGTGGTGGCGACCTCGGACCAGCCGGCCATGGTGCGGGTAAACGCAGCTTTCGTGGCCACCGCCATCGCCGAATACTTCCGCGACCAGGGGCTGGATGTGTTGTTGATGATGGATTCGGTCACCCGCTTTGCCATGGCTCAGAGGGAAATCGGCCTTGCCACCGGCGAACCGCCGACGACCAAGGGCTACACTCCCTCGGTGTTCGCCCAACTCCCGAAGCTGCTGGAGCGGGCCGGTACCGCCCGCCGGGGCTCGATTACCGGGTTTTATACCGTCCTGGTGGACGGCGACGACTTAAACGAGCCCATCGCCGACGCCGCCCGCAGCATTCTAGACGGGCACATCGTCCTCACCCGGGCGCTCGCCAACCGCAACCACTACCCGCCCATCGATGTGCTGCAGAGTGTGAGCCGGCTGATGCCGAGCGTGGTCAGCCCCGAGTGGCTTGAGCGGGCCGGCCGCATCCGGAGTGTGCTTGCGACCTACCGCGATGCCGAGGACCTGGTGAATATTGGCGCCTATGTGGCCGGAGCGAACCCCCGCATCGACCGGGCTTTGGCCTTAATCGACCCAATCAACGCCTTCCTCACCCAGCGGGTGGGTGAGGCGGCTGAGTTAGCCGACACCGGGGCGAAGCTGGGCGGACTGATTGACGCTTCGCCCGGGGTGAGCTGGTAATGGCCGGGTTTAAGTTTAAGCTGGCCCGGGTGAAACAGTTTAAAAGTACCCAGGAAGACCGGCGCAAAGATGATCTCCGCCGCTGCCAGGCGGATAAAGTCCGCGAACAGGACACTCTGGCGGCGCTCGTGGCCAGCCGGGACGAACTGCGGGCGGCGGCCGGCCGGGAGGCCGGTGAGAGCGTGAGCGCTGCCCGGTTAGCGGAGTACCGGAACTACGCCCGGGTGATGCAGGAGCGAATCATCGCCCAGAATGAGGTCGTCGCCAGGTGCGCAGCGGCCGTAAACGCCGCCAGAGAGGCGCTCCTCCAGGCCCGGATGGAGCATCAGATCCTGACGAAGCTCGCCGAGCGCAAGCAAGCTGACTGGCAGACCGAAGATAATCGCCGGGAACAGCAGCAGCTGGACGAGATCGCCGGCATCAAGGCTGCCCGGGCGGGCAGTACGATCAGGCGGGAGGGAGAACGGCATGGCCACCAGACCGGTTAAACCCAGCGCTCCGCGGGTCGCCAAGCCCCGCGCCAACCCCCTGCTGGTGATCGTTTTGACCATCGTGCTCACCCTCGGCCTGCAGTTCGCCCTTGGCTTGATGGGCTGGAACTACCTGCGGCGCCGGCCGGATCCGCACACCCTGCCCCTGGTCGGGCGGTTCTTCCCACCTCCGGCCGTGCCGGCAGTGGACCCGCTGGCCGCGCGGGAAGCAGCCCTGGCCGCAGCCGAGCAGGCTCTTATAACGGATCAGGCGGCGTTGGAACAGGCGCAGCTGGCGCTGGCGGCCCGGGAGGCGGATTTGGCGGAGCAGACAGCGGCGCTTGCGGAACGGGAAGAAGCCCTCACCGCCGCGGAGACCGGCCAGGCGGATGCTGCCGCGAAACTCGAGCACCTGGTGCGCCTGACGGCGGGGATGCCGGCCGAGGACGCGGTGGAGATTATGGCTAACCTAGATGACGGTTTGGCGGTGGCGGTGCTCAGCCGGCTGAGCGGGAAGGACGGCGCGGAGATTATGGCCGCGATGGAGCCGGTGCAGGCCGCCCGGCTGATGGGGAAGCTCGGCCGCTGAACCCTGACCGCTTATTATCGGCAAGGAAGGACGGAGCAACGGGTGGCGTCTTTGCCGCGTCGCTTCGCTTCCCGCAATGACGTTATGCAGACACTGACCTATGAACCG
>CAZHIT010000148.1:4252-6523 GCA_964533125.1 uncultured Candidatus Sumerlaeota bacterium | reverse complement strand
CATCGCGCTTCCCAAATACGTCTCGGTAGGCTCGATCATGGTGGCTGGGCTCTTGCCGCGCGTGATCTGGCTGGATGGCAACCCGCTGCCCTACCTGGTCTTTGGCGTGCTGGCCGGGGTCTTCGTCATCTACAAGCACCGGGCCAATATCGAACGCCTGCGCGCCGGGACCGAGCATCGCTTCGGGGCGCCCCGGGAGTGAATATTTCCCGGCGCCGGGTAAAGAATATAAGCGCCGGATGCCGCAGCAACGGAGGGAGAACATGGCCGATACGGTAGTGGTGGTCGGCGGCGGGGCCGCCGGCCTGATGGCCGCCGTCCAGGCAGCCAAAGCCGGGGCGGCGGTGATTTTGCTCGAGAAGAACGACCGGCTGGGCAAAAAGATTTTGATCACTGGCAAGGGGCGGTGCAACCTCACCAATGACACTGATGTGCCGGGCCTCATCGCCGGTATGCCAGGCAACGGCCGCTTCCTCTACAGCGCGTTTTGCCGGTTTGGTAGTCAGGACTTAATCGCCTGGGTGACCGAACGGGGCTTAGCGGTCAAGACCGAGCGGGGGAAGCGGGTGTTCCCCCAGTCGGACCAGGCGGAAGAAGTAGTCTCGGTCTTTGCCGCCGCCCTGCGCGAAGCGGGGGTGGAAGTGCGGTATCACCGGGCGGTCTCCCGCCTCCTGACCGAAAACGGGGCCATATCCGGGGTGCAGACAGCAGCCGGGGAGGTTATCCCGGCGCGGGCAGTCATCCTGGCCACCGGCGGATCATCTTACCCAGGGACAGGGTCTACCGGCGACGGGTACCGCCTGGCCCAGGCTTTGGGGCACCGAATCGTCCCCCTGCGGCCTTCGCTGATCCCCTTGGTAACCGAAGAAGACTGGGTGCCGGAGCTGCAGGGCCTGACCCTGAAGAACGTGGCGGTATCCGCCACTGCGGCCGACGGGAGGAGCCTGGGGGTGGAGTTCGGGGAACTGCTGTTTACCCATTACGGCGTCTCCGGGCCGACGGTGCTGTCCCTCAGTCGTTCCCTGATCGACCATCTGGGGCCGGACCGACCGGTAACCCTGCACTTAAACTTAAAGCCGGCCCTGTCGCCTGAACAGCTCGACGAGCGGCTGCAGCGGGATTTTACCGCTTACCAGCGTAAACAGTTCAAAAATGCCTTGGGGGACCTGTTCCCCCGGTTACTGATTCCGGTCATGGTCCGCCTCTCGGGCATCGGCAGTGATGTTTTCGTTCACCAGATCACCCGCGAAGAGCGGCAGCGCCTGGTGGGCCGCATCAGCGACCTGCTGGTGACGGTGCGCGGGACGCGGCCCCTGGCGGAGGCGGTGGTCACCGCCGGCGGGGTGGCGACTCAGGAAGTGAACCCGAAGACGATGGAATCAAAGTTAGTTCCCGGGCTGTATCTGGCCGGGGAGGTATTGGATGTAGACGGCTATACCGGCGGGTTTAACCTCCAGACGGCGTTCTCGACCGGATATGCAGCCGGGCAGGCGGCGGCCGGCCGGAGCTAAGACCGCGGCCGCTTGGATTTGAGGTGTGCCGGCCAAAGCAAGGAGGAAGACCCGGATGCGGGAAGAAACCTTTGTCCGATGGTACGATGCGCGCTTTGGGCAGGTAAGCCGGTGGGCGGGCGGGCTGATCTTATGCGGTTTTACCTTGCTGCTGGGGGTGCAGGGCGCCCTGACCCAGCCCCAGGCGCGGGAGTACCTCAGCTATGTTTACCGGGCGGAGGGGACGGCGCTGGCTCCGCTCCCGTCAGCGACGGCGGAGATGTTCTGCCTAACCCTGACCCTGATGGACCACGAGCCGTCCCCGGCGGTCCGATTGCTCATCAATGGCCGGGTGGCCGCCGATTTTCGCGCCAACCCGGTGACCGTCGAGGTCTTTTTCGGCGATGTGCTGAGCGTGGACGCTTCGCCGCCGACTAAGTCTCTGCGTCTAGTCCTGGGCAGCCTGCCGGCGGCGATATACTCGGGCGCCCTGCCGCCGGAAATAATCTTTCCCCAGGGTTCGGGTACCATTGGTGCAATCCTGCCCCCGCCGCCCGCTCCCTAAAGCCGGCGCGCGGGGAATCTTGCATTATCGGGGCGGCTTGAGTATAATTAACACAGCACAGATAAGGAGGGGATGGTGGTGGGTGCAGTACGCGGAGTGCGGGGAGCGACGACGGTGGCCGCCAACGAAGCCGGTTTGATCCTGGCGGCTACCGGTGAACTGCTCCGGGGCCTGGCGGCAGCCAACTCCATCCTTCCGGAGGATATTGCGAGCATC
>CAZHIT010000148.1:1047-4242 GCA_964533125.1 uncultured Candidatus Sumerlaeota bacterium | reverse complement strand
GCCGGACCTAAATGCCTGTTTCCCGGCGGCCGCCGCCCGGGCGCTCGGTTGGACGCAGGTGCCGCTCCTGGACAGCTGCGAAATCGCGGTACCCGGCAGTCTGCCCCGCTGCATCCGGGTCCTGATGCACATCAATACCGATAAGCCGGCGGGGGCAATCCGGCACCTGTATTTAAGGGAAGCCCGGTCGCTCCGGCCGGATTTATGATTGACCCGGGAGGGTGAGTGAAGATGAGTAATCAGCCGTATACCCTCGTTTCCCGCGCGCATAAGAGCGAGGATACGCTGGTGCGGTGCGGGGATACGGTCATCGGGGGTAACCGGGTTATCGTCATCGCCGGGCCCTGCGCGGTCGAGAGTGAAGCCCAGGTGCTGGAGACGGCCCGCTCAGTCCGGGCTGCCGGCGCGCATATGCTGCGGGGCGGGGCTTACAAGCCGCGCTCCTCGCCCTATAGTTTCCAGGGTTTGGAGAAGGAGGGTCTCGTACTGTTGGCCCGGGCCAGGGAGGAAACCGGCCTGCCGGTGGTGACCGAGGTACTCGACCCGCGCGACGCCGACCTGGTTGCCGCCTGCGCGGATATGCTACAGATTGGGGCGCGCAATATGTACAATTATCCGCTGCTGCGGTCCGCCGCAAATGCGGGCCGACCCATATTGCTGAAACGAAGCCCGATGGCGACGATTGAGGAATGGCTGCTGGCCGCCGAATACATCCTGGCGGAGGGGAACCCAAACGTGGTCCTTTGCGAGCGGGGCATCCGGACCTTTGAACCGTTCACCCGCAATACCCTGGACTTAAGCGCCGTCCCGGCGGTGAAACGCTTAAGCCACCTGCCGGTGGTGGTGGACCCCAGTCACGGTACCGGGCGCTGGCGTCTGGTGCCTCCGCTGGCCAAGGCCGCCATCGCCGTGGGGGCCGACGGCTTGATGATCGAAGTGCACCCAGCGCCGGACGATGCACTCTCGGATGGAGGGCAGTCGCTCCGTTGCGACGTCTTTGCCCGGCTGATGGCCGAATTAGAAGCTCTGGCGGCCTGCCTGGGCCGGGAGTGTTAAGGGAGGGGCGGCAGTGCCCGAAAGAATGGTAATCGCTATCGACGGTCCAGCCGGGGCGGGCAAAAGCACGGCCGCCAAAGCCCTGGCCCGCGCTCTGGGTGGCATCTATATCGATACCGGCGCCATGTACCGCGCCGTCACCCTGCTGGCCATCCGCCGGGGGGTTAACGCGGACGATGCGGCGGCAGTGACTGCGCTGGCCCATGCGGCGGCGATTAATTTTGCCTATTCCCCCGACGCCGGGCCGGAGAGTTCGAACCGGGTCTGCCTAGACGGGGAGGATGTCACCCTGCAGATTCGGACCCGGGAGGTCGACCGTCTGGTTTCCCAGGTTTCGGCCATCGCCGGAGTGCGGGCCGAGATGGTCCGCCAGCAGCGGGCGCTGGCCCAGGCCGGCCGGGTGGTGATGGACGGCCGCGATATCGGTACCACCGTGCTCCCGGACGCCAACTGCAAAATTTTTCTCACCGCTTCGCTTGCGGAGAGGACGCGGCGAAGATTTGACGAACTAATCCAAAAAGGTTACCGGCCGGACTTTGCCGCTTTGCAGAACGAAATCCGGCGGCGGGATGAGCTTGACAGCCAGCGGGAATGCTCGCCCCTGGTGCAGGCAGCAGACGCGGTGGTCATCGATACCACGGGTAAAACAATCGAGGCGGTGCTGGAAGAGATGCTGGCGCTCTGCCGCGGGAGGTAAGGGGATGCTGTACTGGTTCGTGCGTGGTATTTTTTATGTTTTTTACCGGGCCTTCTGCCACCTGCGGATTGAGGGGAGAGCCAACACCGAGATCGAGGGGGCGGCGATTATCGTCTCCAACCACGCCAGCTGGTGGGACCCGACGCTCACGGCGGCGGCGTTTACCCACCGTCCCCTCCACTATATGGCCAAGACGGAGCTGTTTAAGATTCCGGTGCTGGGGTTTGTCCTGCGCAACATCAACGTCTTCCCCGTAAAGCGCGGCACACCGGACCGTAAAGCGATCAAGCGCTCCCTGGAGATTCTGGAGACCGGGAAGCTATTGGCGCTCTTCCCCGAGGGTACCCGGAGCAAGACCGGGGTACTGGGGAAGGCCGAACCGGGGACGGCCATGTTCGCCCTGAAGGCGAAGGTGCCGATCGTGCCGATGGCGATCATCAATTCCCGCCTGATCCTGAGCAAGGGGAACCGCTTTCCGCCGGTCACCGTCCGGGTGGGTGAGCCCTTCACCCTGGAAGAGTTCTATGACCAGAAAATATCCGGGGAAGTGCTGGAGAGCGCCGGCGTGGTGATTATGGAGCATATCGCCCGCCTCCTGCCCGAAGCGGGCGCCGGCAGCCCCAAACCCAAGTGAGGTGAGTGGCAATGGAGATCATCCTGGCCGAGCGCGCCGGATGCTGTTTTGGCGTCAATCGCGCGCTTGATCTGGTCGAGCAGGCTTTGGCCCAGGGGCAGGAGCCTTTGACGACTTTAGGTCCGTTAGTGCATAATCAGGCAGTGACCGACCGCCTGCAGGCGCGGGGCGTGCGCATCGCGGCCAACCTGGCGGAGGCAGCGGCGGGATACCTGGTCATCCGGGCCCACGGCGTCCCCCCGGCCGACCTGCTGCAGGCCGCCGATTCGAACTTGACCGTGATCGACGCGACCTGCCCCTACGTTAAAAAAGCGCAGATGCTGGCCCAGGAAATGGCGGCACAGGGGTACCAGGTAGTCATCGTCGGCGAGCGCGACCACGCGGAAGTGAAGGCGCTTTTGGGTTGGGCCGGCGACGGGGCCCTGGTGGTGGAGAACCCGGCCGAGGCGGAGGCCCTGCCCCAAATGAACAAGATCGGCCTGATCGTCCAGACCACTCAAACCCGCGCCAACCTCAACGCCATCGCCGCCGTGCTGGGCCCGAAGACCGAAGAGTTGAGAATTTGTAACACAATTTGCTCCGCCACGCGGGAGAGGCAGGATGAAGCGGCCGGCTTGGCGAAGAAGGTAGAGGCAATGGTCGTCGTCGGGGGCAAAAACAGCGCCAACACCCGGCGGCTGGCCGAGATTTGCGCCCGCTGGTGCCCCCGGACGGTGCTGGTGGAATCCGGCAACGAACTTGAACCGGAATGGTTTAAGGGCTGTCAGCGCGTGGGTATTACCGCCGGCGCCTCGACACCGGCCTGGTT
>CAZHIT010000148.1:0-1037 GCA_964533125.1 uncultured Candidatus Sumerlaeota bacterium | reverse complement strand
GCAGGGGTGGCGCCGGAATCTGAGGCGGCGGGGGCAGAGGCCATGGAAGACATGATCGCCGGCGAGGATAGTGGGGAAGCCGTAGCCGACGAAGAGAGCATGGAAGCCGGCGGGGAAATGATTGATTTTGCCGGTTATGCCGATACCTTTCGCAATTTCCATGAGGGAGATACAGTCAAGGGGGTCGTGGTGAGCGTCGCCCACGACGAAATCCTGGTGGACATCGGCTACAAATCCGAAGGGACCCTGCCCCTTTCGGAACTGGGGAAACCCTGGATCACCTCGGCGGCTGAAGCGGTGAAGCGGGGCGACATCATCGACGTGTACATCGTCAACATGGAAGACAAAGAGGGTAAGCTCATCCTCTCCAAGAAACGGGCCGATGAAGCCAAGGCCCTGGATTCGCTCCAGGCGGCCTTCCAGTCCGGCGAATTGGTCAAGGGCACGGTCCGCCAGGTAGTCAAGGGCGGGATGCTCGTGGACCTCGGGATCGCCGGGTTCGTGCCCGCCTCCCAGGCCGACCGGCGGTTTGTGGCGGACCTGAATGTCTTTTTGGGGCAGGAGCTTGAGTTCGTGATATTGGAACTGGATCAGGCCAAGCGGCGGGTGGTTCTGTCGCGGCGCAAAGCGCTGGATGCGAAATCGGTGAACGAGCGGGAGAAAACCCTGGCCGAGCTGGCCGAAGGCCAGGTGCGCCACGGGGTGGTCAAGAGCCTCACTACTTTTGGCGCTTTCGTGGATTTGGGCGGTGTAGACGGCCTCCTGCACGTCTCCGAACTCTCCTGGGGCCGGGTGGGTCACCCATCGGAAGTGGTGAAGGTGGGCGAGCCGGTCGACGTGATGGTGCTGGGCATCGACCGGGAGAAGAACCGGATCGCGCTTGGCTTAAAGCAGGTACGGGTGGACCCCTGGAGTATCGCGCCGGAGAAATACCCGGTCGGTGGGGTCGTCACCGGGAAAGTGGCCCGGCTGGTACAGTTTGGGGCGTTTATCGAACTTGAGCCCGGGGTGGATGGGCTGCTGCATATTTCGCAGAT
>CAZHIT010000147.1:0-6628 GCA_964533125.1 uncultured Candidatus Sumerlaeota bacterium | reverse complement strand
GCGTCTGGTCCGCCAATGCGCCGAAACGATGGAATGGCTAAGCCGGAGCGACCTCGCCGGTGAACCGTCGCCGGCCGACCAAGGCAGCGCCTGGCAACCCCTGGATAGCCACCCGCTGGAAAAGGCGGCGCCGCCGGAAGATAGTTTTGGTTTTACCGGGTTTTGCGAACTGAATGGCCTCAGCCCGGACAGCCCCCTGGAGCAGCACCTCCGGACGATTTATCAGGCCGGCTGCGAAAACCGCCGCCTGGATGCCACCGGCTTACTGCAAATGACCGAAAACCGGCTGCTCGGTGTTAACCAGTACCTCAAGAGCGTTGCGGCCTCTTTTGTCGTTTTTGGGATCGCGGGCACTCTGGTCGTTCTCTCGGCCTCCGTCAGTCAACTGCAGCCGGTGCTGGTCGCCGCGCCAAGCCTGGCTGCCGCCTCGCTGACGACCCTCCTGGCCGGCCTGGGACAGGTCTTTATCCCCGGGCTGCTGGGAGCATTGCTGACCGCGCTGTCGGTGCTCGGCCTGAGCCTTTATACCCGCTTTGCCTGCCAGCCTTTACTCGCGGATCTTGCCTACTATACCATCAACACCTGGATTCCCGCCCTCTGCCCCACCGCCGAGGCGGAGCGTGGGGCCGTTATCCGACAGACCGGCCAGGAGTTCCGGTCAGTCGTCAGCAGCAGCGCCGAAGCCTTTGCCGCGAGCTTAGCTAACTGGTCCGGGCAATTCGGCGAACAGATGGAGAAAGCCAGCACGCTGCTGGCGGCGATGGTCCCCCACCTGCAAACCTTTAACCAAGCCACCGGGCGCCTGCAGGAGAGCATGGAGAATATCGGCCGGCACGATGAACAGCTGCTCGGCCTGCAGGCAAAGCTCCATGCCGATTTTCAGGCTCTGAAAGCAGATATCGGCAGCGGCGCCAACGGTATTGTTCAACTCCAGACGCAGCTGAACCGCTCGTACCACGAGTATCAGGCGGTGATGCAGCAGATAGCCGGCACTTTTGGCCAACTGCATGAACTGCATCTGGCCACGGCCGCCCTGGCCAAAACGGCCGAGGCTTCCTATGTAAAGACTACAGAGCAAAGCCGGGAGTCCATGGAGGCCTGGCAGGCGCCTCTGCTCGATGCGCTGAACGATAATTTCAGCCTGATCACCCGCACCATGGCGCGCGACCTGGGGCAGATTATCAACCGGTTCTCTAGCCTGGAAACGCCTTTGGAGCAGTCGGCGCGGAGCATCGCCCAGGTCTTTGGCTCACTCTCCATGTCCTACGACAACCTGGCAAGCCTCATCCAGGAAGCCATCGTTGAATCCAACAACCGGGTTATCGACGAGGCTTTGGCCGGGAACCGGCAGATAGCTGAGCATTTAACGGCGTTGGTCGGACAAAATCAGGCCATCGTCACCCGGCTGGAGCAGTTATTTCCGTCGGCCGAGGCTGCACCGGAAACGGCTGATCCTCTCACGGTGGAAGCCCATCCCGGTCCGGCCGCCGCCTCCTCCCGGCCTAAAAAATCGCTGCAGCTGACGGCTGAGCGAACACCCAGCATTATCGCCGGCTTATACAAGTACTTTCAATGGCGGGCGCTCCCGTAAATGAGTTCTGACTGCTAAAATGATTGTTTCCTGGCTAAAATGCAGCCGGACATTGCGTGTAATGTCCGGCTGCTTACTGATGGCGTCTTAGTTGGGCATATCCTTAGGGTTCGGGGACTTGAAGATGAAGAACTCAAGATTATTCTCGCCCGCGTTGGTCATCTTCATCTTCGTCCGGAAGGGGACATTGACGATGCTGCCGGCGGGGTAAACCTGGGCTTCCTGCTCCCCGAGCTGAATGGTCATCGCTCCGGCCACAAGCACGAGGTAGACATTGGAGTTGGAAACGTGCTCCGGAACACCGGTGCCGGGGGTGAGGACCACATGGTTAAGGTTGCAGTTGGCGTCATCCACAATCCGCTCGATCAGCTTCTCGGCCGTGGGGGTGAACTTATACACCGTTTCGATCATCGCGCATCCCTCCTCGATTATTTTGCTTCTGGCCGGTTCTCAGTCTTCGCTCAGGACCCGGCCGTCCGTCCCGATGGTGACTACCCGCGGCGTCAGCTCCTTGCCGCTCGCTTCAATGGCCTGGCGGACGATGTGCACCAGCCCGCCGCAGCAGGGCACTTCCATCCGCAGCACGGTCAGGCTCCGGATGTCGTTGCCGCCGAAAATCGCCGCCAGTTTCTCCTGGTGGTTGTAGTGGTCGAGCTTGGGGCAGGCAATTAAGGTCACCCGGTCCCGCATGAACTCGGGGTGAATCCCGGCGTAGGCAAAGGCGGTGCAGTCGGCGGCCACCAGCAGGTCTGCTCCATCGAGGTAGGAGGCCCGGGGATTGACCAGAGCCAGCTGTATCGGCCAGGTCCGCAGTTCCGATTGCAGTTCGGCGCCGCCTGAGCAGCAGCCCTGCCCGCCATGGTGATGCCCCACGAGCTTACGCGCCGCCGACCCAGGGCAGCCGCCTTGCCCGCCGTGGTGATGGCCCCCAAGAACTCGCGCCGCCGATCCGGGGCAGCCCCCGGCACAGCCAGAACTCGCGGCTCTCTCCCGCTGCCGGCCTTCCACCGCCGCCTCGTCGTAGTCGGCCGCTTCACGCTCGATGATCGTAATCGCCCCTTCCGGGCAGGCCGGCAGGCAGTCGCCCAGGCCGTCACAGTACTCGTCACTCACCAACACCGCCTTGCCATCCACCAGTTCAATCGCCCCTTCGTGGCAGGCATTGACACACAGGCCGCACCCGCTGCACTTGGAAGCATCAATACTCACGATTTTGCGCTGCATCCTCATCTCTCCTCACCGCTTGTTTTCCTGGCTCCATTGTAATATAATAGCCCTGGGGAGTAGGTAACTTAAGTTACCAATTGAGGTGAGAACGATGTACGAAGCCTGGCTGGATGTCTTGCAGAACACCCCGCTCTTCCAGGGGATCTCCCGCTCTGAGCTTGCGGCCATGCTAAGTTGCCTGCAGCCGCGGCTGGTGAAGCACCGGAAGAACGAGTTTATCGCCCTGGCCGGGGACCGGTTCGACGGGATCGGTATTCTCTTAAGCGGCACCGCCACCATCACCAAGGAAAACGCCGCCGGCACCCGGGCGGTGATCACCTGTATCGAGCCCGGCGAACTGTTCGGCGAGATCGCCGCCTTTTCCGGCCAAACCACCTGGCCAGCGAGCGTAATCGCCCAGGACAACTGCACCGCCATCTTCCTGCCGCCCGCCAAACTGATTGGGGAATGCGAGCGGATGTGCGTAAGCCACCGTTCGCTCATCGCCAATATGCTTAAAGTGGTCTCCACCCGGGCCCTGACCCTGAACCGGAAGGTTGACTATTTGGTAATGAAAAGCCTGCGGGGCAAAATCAGCAATCTCCTCCTGGAGCAGTACCGGCGCGCCGGCAGCCATACCTTCCTCCTTCCCCTCAAGCGGAACGAACTGGCGGACTTCTTCAATGTGGCCCGGCCCTCGCTCTCGCGGGAGTTGGGGCAGATGCGGGACGAGGGCCTAATCGACTTCCACAGCGCGACGGTCAAACTAAAAGATGTCCCGGCCCTGCAGCGTATCGCCGAAGAGAATTGAACTTTAGGCCCGATGCTCAGCAGCCAAATCAAACAGTCTGGCTAAAGCCAACAGCCGGTCGCACAAACGACCGGCTGTTATCTTGCGTTTTAATCTCCAAGCCCTACTTATGCCACCGGATTAAGGCCGACGCCCAAGTGAGACCGGCGCCAAAGCCCACGATCACGAAATAATCTCCCCGCTGCAGCCGGTCCTGCTTGACCATCGCCGCCAGGGCCACCGGGATGGAGGCGGATGAAATATTGCCGTAATCGCGAATATTCACGACCATTTTTTCCAGCGGAAAGTCCATGTTCCGCGCCGCGCCCTCGATGATGCGGATATTCGCCTGGTGGGGGACGATGTAGTTCAGGTCCTCCGGCTTCAGACCGGCGGCTTCGAGGACCTTGCGCACCGCGTGGGCAATAATCCGGATCCCGAACTTTAAGATCGCCCCGCCGTTCATCCGGATGACCGGAGCGGTACCGGCGGTGGCGGCCGGCTCTTCGCCTTCTTCCCTAAAGCAGCAGGGCAGGACCAAATCGCTGCCGTGGCTGCCGTCGGCGCCCATGTGGGAGGTGATGATGCCGTAACCGGCTTCGACCGGACCCAGAACCACGGCGCCGGCCCCGTCGCCAAACAGGATACAGGTGCCCCGGTCCTGCCAGTCCACCGCCCGCGAGAGCCCTTCGCAGCCAATCACCAGCACATAGCGGTGGTAACCGGTAGCGATAAACTGCTGCGCGGTGATGAGCGCGTACACAAAGCCGGAGCAGGCGGCGTTTAAGTCGAAGGCGGCGGCGTTAACCGCGCCCAGACGGCTTTGGATGAGGCAGGCCGACGACGGCATCAGGTAGTCCGGCGTCTCTGTGGCGACGATAATCAGGTCCACTTCTTCCGGGGCGATCCCGGCGGCTTCCAGCGCCTGCTGCGCCGCCGCCAAGCCCTGCGTGTAGGCCGGCTCGCCGCCCGCTAAAATCCGGCGCTCGGAAATCCCGGTTCTCTGGGTAATCCATTCGTCGGAGGTATCGATTTTTTTCTCAATATCCAAATTGGTTAAAACCTGTTCCGGCACACTGGCGCCGATCCCCAAAATCCCCACTGACTGAGCTGCTTTAGGCACGACATGACCCCTTCCTGCGTCTGCTTTATCCTTTGGCGCCCATCCGGGCACACCCCTTCATCTTACCAATATACTGCAAATCCCGCCAAAAAGCAACTCTGCCCAGTCGTTTTTCGCCGCCCCAAAGTGGGACTATCGCCAGGGGCACAGCCCGGCGGCATCGGTCATATGGATGGAGGAGGAGCGACTTGGCTTGCGCCGGCCGCTGCCCGAAAGGGGGTGAAGCTATGGAGTACCAATGGGAGGAAGTGCTGGCGAGGTGGCGGCAGTTCGCCGCCCAAAGCGGTATCGGCGAAGCCGAAGCCCAGGCCGCCTTTGACCAGGCCAGGCGGATGCTGGCCGCCCCGCCGGCATCAGGTGAACGGCAAGCCGTATACCGGCAGGGGCTTAAGCTCGCCCGGGAGAACGGCATCTCCCCGGGTACAATCGCGGCCTTCGCCCGCCAAATGGGGCTGACCCCTTCCCGTTAGGGTTGGAGGCGAACCCACCATAGACATCCGTCAGCGGGCTCCGGTCAGGCCGGCCGGACCCCGCTGCTGGATAGTAAGAAGTTCTTCAGACAACTAAGCCGCCGGAGTCGCTTTTCCCTTCGCCGGCGGATTCCAGACCATCGTCTCCTTGGCGAAGAAGGCCAGCACCAGGCTCACGGTGAGGCAGGCAAACACGAACAGGTAAGCGGAGTGGAAGGCCTCCGGCGGATACACCCCGGGAGTAGTGGAGTATTGCCCGATGATGTAACCCAGGATGACCTGGAAAATGGCGCTCCCGAACATGCCAAAGAAGTTGTTCGTTCCGTTGGCCGTGCCGGTGAGTGCGGGCGGGAACAGCTCTTTAGCCATAGCGAAGGCTGAACCCATCCCCAGGCCCACGGTCAGACCCATGCACAAAAACTGAATAGCCAGGGACTGGGGCGAGAGTTTATCGGTAAAGAAGGCCAGCGGAATCCAGAAGCAATAGTTCACACAGGCCGCAAACAGCCAGAGCTTTTTGCGCGAGTGGAGGACTTTGTCCGAGAGGTAACCGCCGATAGGGCTGGTGATAAGCGAGCCCACCGACATCAGCATGATGGTCGAACTGGCCTGCAGACGGGTCATGCCGTACACCGAGATCATAAACGGCACCCCCCACAGCGACTGCAGGGCGGCGCCGGAGGCGTTGGCAATAAACCCACGGATAAACAGGATCCAGGCGTACTTGTTGCTCAGCACCGTTTTCAGGCCATCGAGGGTGGGCGCCTTGGTCTTGACGGCGACCTTCGGCCGGTCCTGCCCGTCGATTTCACCGAGCGAAGGCAGGCCCATTTCTTCGGGGGTGTTACGTACCACAAAATAAACGGCGGCGGCAATCACCATAGTCAGCGCCCCAATCGCCAACAGCGCGCTCCGCCAGCCCACGGCGGCCACGATAAAGGCCAGGGGGGCGGCGGCAATCAGGCTGCCGGTGGAGCCAACCGAATTAAGGATGCCGGTGAGGGTGGCAAACTCTTCGCGCCTAAACCAAATGGAAAGGATCTTCAGCGTCGGTACATACACGCAAGACAAGCCCATGCCGATGAGGAACCGGGCGACCACCGCCACCGGGAAGTTGGGCGCAAAGGCAAAGAGGAGCGAACCCGCGCCGGCCAGGCAGAAGGAAATGCTCGTAAGGCGCCGCGGCCCGATGGAATCGGCCAGCACCCCGGCCGGGATCTGCATCAGGGCATAAGGATAAAAATAGGCCGAACCCAGAATCCCCAGCGAAACCGGGCCGATGTTGAAGGTATTCACCAGGTCACCGGAAATAACCGCGGTCGACATCCGGTGGAAGGTCACCAGCATATAGGCCGCCGAGAGGAGAATGAAGATGTACCAACGGTAGCGCATCATTTTTTGGATGGCGCCGGCCGCCGGCCGGCCCGACGCCGCAGAATCCACTTCCA
>CAZHIT010000146.1:0-6641 GCA_964533125.1 uncultured Candidatus Sumerlaeota bacterium | reverse complement strand
ACACCGCCAACAACTAGAAGAGGGCTGCCCCATTTACTTTTGGGACAGCCCCTTTGCCATCACCCAAAGGCGGGCGCGGTGGTAAAAGGAGACAGCGGAATGGGTAATATAAGGAAATGGCGCGGTGGGGCGGTCTGGCTCCTGCTGCTGCTGGCGCTCCTGTCCGGGTGCCGGGCGTCGCCCCCAGCCGTGCCGGTACCGCCATCCGGCGCGGAACAGCCGGCCCCCGCTCCGGCTGCCCCGGCCGATGCGAATGGGGTCGAGGCGGGGCGGAGCTATACCACCAAAGACGAGGTGGCGGCTTATCTTCACGCCTACGGCGAACTGCCGCCCAACTTCCTGACCAAGGCCGAAGCCCTGGCCGCCGGCTGGGACAGCGCCGCCGGGAATCTCTTTGAAGTCACCGACGGCAAGAGTATCGGTGGGGACCGGTTTGGCAATCGCGAAGGCCTCTTGCCGACGGCCAAGGGACGGCAGTATTACGAATGCGACATCAACTACGCCGGCGGCCGGCGCGGACCGGAGCGGCTCGTCTACTCGAGTGACGGACTGATCTACTATACAGCCGATCATTACGCCAGCTTTGAACTTTTGTATCCGGAGGAGACAGATGGGTAAGATAATTCTGGACGGAGCCATGATGACCGACCGGGCGGCGGCCCACGCTTATTTGCAGGCCGCCCTGGAGCTGCCTGCGTATTACGGCGCCAACTTAGACGCGCTCTGGGATTGCCTGACCACGGACTGTACCCCGCGGGAAGTGGTCATCACGAACGGGGCGGCGATCAGCGCAAGCCTCGGCAACTACGGGGAGGCGCTGGTGCAGGTGTTTTTGGCTGCCGCCGCCACTAGCGATAGCCTGACGGTAAGGCTGGCGGTGCCGGAGCCGGAGTCAGGGTTTAAGGGCCCGGGCAGGGATGATGAAGGTATTTAGTGGCTTGGCAAATTTTCTTTCGGGTGGGTGGAGGGGACGGTTCTGCTGACCCACTTCGGCCGGCGCGGGCGTGACAAGGACACGGTTCGGTTGCCACGCCCGTTTTTGTCCCCGCCGTTTTTCACCTCACCTCCCTCCCTTCGGTTGTAGGTACGGGTCTCTGGGTCCGCTCACCTCCGTCGTCCCCTTTGCCAGGCAGGTCAGCCTGAGCGCAGCCGAAGGACCCCGTTGCCATCTGCACCCGGGCGGGCCGACCGCTACTGCTGCCTTCGTCATCTCCTTCACCTGGCTCAATAGTTCCCCTCTCCCGCCGCGAGAAAGGGAAATTATGGAACGAAGGGGGCAGATCGCCGGAGCGGTCCTTCTACGCGGCACTGGCGATTCGTGAATTGCCCTACTGGCTAACTCTCACCCCAGACCCCTCACCCACCTCGAGGGGGACAGAAAAGGCTCCGCTGGCCGGCGCGGTGACCGACCCCGACGTCCGCAAGAACGGAAGATCGTCAGATAACGCCAAAACCGGTCGGCGGGATGAGGCAGGGTATGGTTTTTTACAGCCAGACCAAGGATACGTCATGCGAGGAGGCCAGCAGGCCGACGCGGCTTATCTGGTCTCCCGTCCACCAATGCCCCGTTCGCGGCAACGCAAGGGTATTACCCCCGTCCAAAAAACGGGCCATTTTTTTGCCCAAGGTTATTGACATATGTCACAAACCTGCTATAATAGAAATTGAAAATGACATATGTCAATAACCAAAAGGAGGTGTCCCTATGCCTGGAAGAGATGGAACCGGTCCCCTGGGCGCCGGCACAATGACCGGCCGCGCTGCC
The DNA here is from genome assembly GCA_964533125.1 of uncultured Candidatus Sumerlaeota bacterium. Lineage (GTDB taxonomy): Bacteria > Bacillota > SLNR01 > SLNR01 > JBMNPB01 > CAZHIT01. The sequence goes on along the minus strand of CAZHIT010000146.1, from coordinate 4,876 downwards.
GGCCTGTGCCCGGGAGCCAATGCCTGGTACGGCGCCGGAATTGGCTTGGGCCTGGCCCACCGCCGTGGCTGCGGCCGCAGCTTCGCCCCGGTAGCCACGCCCGTACCAACCAAAGAACGGCTGCAGGCGCAGCAAGTCCGGTTGCGCCAGCGCCTCGCCGCGATTGAGCAGCAACTGGCGAAGGAATAGAGTGCAGCCGGGATGACCGGAGGACGCTCCGGCTATCCCGGCCAGCCCGGAGGTGAACAAAAGATGCCCAGACCCATGAAATGGCGCAAGGTCTGCTGTCTGCCCGAGCGGCAAAAATACGGGCCGCTGGATGGGGCGGACGAGGCCGGCCACCCGATCGTGATGACCATCGACGAATACGAGACGATCCGCCTGATCGACAGCGAGGGGTACAGCCAGGAAGAGTGCGCGCAGCAGATGAATGTCGCCCGGACGACCATCCAGGGTATTTACGGCGAAGCCCGCAAAAAGCTCGCCGCTTCGCTGGTCAACGGGCGGGTCCTCCTGATCCAGGGGGGTGAATACCGCCTCTGTGACGGCCTGGGCAGCGCCTGCGGCCGTGGCCGGGGCTGTCATCGGGAACGAAGGGCTTGGCCGGGGGAAATGCCCAACGAGAAAGACGAAACCTGAACCATTCCGACGGGATAAGGAGGATTATGAATGAAAATTGCGGTACCGGTGGATGAACAAAGCTTGCAGGCGCCGGTTTGCCTATCCTTTGGCCGGGCGCCGTATTACCTGCTCTACGACTCAGACAAGGGCGAAGCGGTATTTATGGCTAACAGCGCCGCCGCCAGTTCCGGCGGCGCCGGCATCAAAGCGGCCCAGACCCTGGTCGACGCTCAGATCGGGGCCTTGCTGACCCCGCGCTGCGGGGAGAATGCGGCCGCAGTGCTGGTGGCGGCCGGGGTCAAGCTATACAAGTCGCAGGCCGGCGCTGCCCAGGCGAACCTCGATGCCTGGCAGGCGGGGGAACTGCCGCGCCTGGCCGATTTCCACGCCGGGCTGCACGGGCACCGGGGAGACTGAGATGCGCATCGCGGTCCTCAGCGGTAAGGGTGGTACCGGGAAGACCCTGGTCGCGGTAAACCTGGCGGCCGTCGCTGCCGAAAGTACTTATATCGATTGTGATGTGGAGGAGCCGAACGGGCATCTCTTCTTCCGCCCGGAAGGCATCCGGGAGCGCGAAGTATGCGTGCCGATCCCCCAGGTGGATTACGAACGCTGCCAGGGCTGCCGCCGGTGCGTTGATTTCTGCCGGTTCAACGCCCTGGCCTATATCCGGGAGCAGGTGATGGTGTTTGATTCGATCTGCCACGCTTGCGGCGGGTGCGTCCGGTTTTGTCCGGCGCAGGCGATGACCGAGCGCGCTTGGCCGATCGGGCAGACCCTGACCGGGACTTCCGACGAGGTAAAGGTATTCTCCGGGAGCCTGCATCCGGGCAAGGCCTCCGGGGTTCCGATTATCCGGCAGCTTCTGATACAAAGCCAGGCGGAGCCTACCCCCCTGACCCTGATCGACTGCCCGCCTGGGAGCGCGTGCACCGTCATGGAGAGCATCCGGGAGGCCGACTATTGCCTCCTGGTGGCCGAACCGACAACCTTTGGCGTGCACAATCTCGCCCTGGTCACCGATTTGGTCCGATTAATGCATAAACCGCACGGAGTCGTACTGAACAAATGCCTGGAGGGAATAAATCCGGCGGAGACATTCTGTCGGGAGAACGGCCTGAAAGTCCTGGCGCACCTGCCCTTTGACCATGAGCTGGGGCGGCTGCATTCCGACGCAGTAATTGCCGTCCGGCACAGCGCGAAGTACCAGGATTTCTTTGAATCTCTGCTCGCGGCTATCGGGGAGGAGGTGCAGGGTGAAACAGTTGCTCATCCTTAGCGGCAAAGGCGGCACGGGCAAAACGACGGTGGCGAGCGCCCTGATCCGGCTGTTCCGGGCCGAAGCCTACGCCGACTGCGATGTCGATGCGCCCAACCTGCACCTGATCACCGCCCGGGGCGCGGCGCCGCAGCGCACCGATTTCTGGGGGATGGACAAAGCGGCGATCGACCCGGCACGATGCACCGCCTGCGGCCGGTGCCGGGAGAGCTGCCGCTTTGAGGCGATCGGACCAGGCCAAACCTATACGGTCGACCCCTTCGCCTGCGAAGGCTGCGGGGTCTGTGCGGCGGTCTGCCCGGCGGGCGCGATCACCCTCGAGCCGGCGGTGGCGGGCGAACTGCAATTATTTACCTGGTCGGGGGCGGTATTCTCTACCGCTCAGCTCAAGATGGGCAGCGGTAACTCGGGTAAGCTGGTGACGGAGGTTAAAAAACAGCTCCAGGCCCGGGCTGCGGCGGCTGAACTGGCGATTATCGACGGTTCGCCCGGCATCGGCTGTCCGGTGATCGCCTCGCTCAGCGGGGTGGACATGGTGCTGATCGTGGCCGAGCCATCGGTATCTGGGATCAGTGATCTGGAGCGGATTATTCAGACCGCAGCGAAGTTTGGCGTCCGGAGCGCCATCTGCATCAACCGCTTTGATACCAATGCCGCCAACACCGGCCGGATCGAAGCGTTCTGCGCCCGGGAAGGGCTCCCATGTCTGGGGCGAATCCCCTTTGACCCGCTGGTGGTTACCGCGATCAACGCCGGGCAGACCATCGTGGACATTGACTGCCAGGCCGGCGAAGCGGTCAAGGGGATATACCGACAGGTCCGGGAGCTTCTGTTGGGCGGCCCAGGGTAAATGCCCGCGCCGCTGCGGCCGGGGCCTTGGTCTGAAGGCAATGGGTAAAGCGCAACGCCTGGCGGTTAACCGGCCAGGTAAAAAACAGCAGAAAAGGAGACAGGATCATGAGCGAAAAATGCGACCACGATTGCACGAGCTGCACGCAGGAATGCGCGGAAAGAACGACTGCGCCGGAGGATTTCGCCGAGCCCTTGCACCGACTGAGCCGCGTCGGGAAGGTCATCGCGGTGGTCAGCGGCAAGGGTGGGGTGGGGAAGTCACTGGTGACTTCGCTGCTGGCGGTGACGATGAACCGGCTGAGGTACCACACGGCCATCCTGGACGCCGACATCACCGGCCCCTCGATCCCGAAGGTGTTCGGCCTGAAAGGGAAAGCCGCAGGCAGCAAATCTGGCCTCATCCCAATGAAGACCGCGACCGGAATCGATGTGATGTCGGTCAATCTGCTCCTGGATGATCCGGCCAGCCCGGTAGTATGGCGGGGCCCGCTCATCGCCGGCGTCGTCCGGCAGTTTTGGTCGGAGGTAATCTGGGACGATGTGGACTTCATGTTCATCGACCTGCCCCCGGGCACCGGGGATGTCCCCCTGACCGTCTTTCAGTCGATTGCGGTGGATGGAATCATCGTCGTGACCTCACCCCAGGAACTGGTCTCCATGATCGTGGCCAAAGCGGTCAAAATGGCCGAGATGATGCATATCCCGATCCTGGGGCTGGTCGAAAACATGGCCTATTTCCATTGTCCGGATAACGGCAGGGACTACCAGATCTTTGGGCCCAGCCACATCGAAGAGATCGCGAAAGAACACAACCTGCCGGTGCTGGCCAAACTGCCGATCGATCCGGCGATCGCCGCCGCCTGCGACCAGGGGAAGATCGAGGGACTGAACGGCGATTGGATGGATTCTGTCGGAAAAATTCTCAGCGAACTCAGTGAAGGAGGAAAATGAAATGCGGATCGCAGTCGCCAGTGATAACGGGAAAGTAGCGGAGCATTTTGGGCATTGCCCGGCCTTTGAGATCTTTACGGCCGAGGAACAGCAGATAGTGGGGCACGAGACCATCCCCAACCCTGGGCACCGGCCGGGATTTCTACCGAACTTCCTGCACAACCGGGGAGTGCAGGTAATTATCGCCGGGGGGATGGGCGGCGGGGCGGTCGCTATCTTCGAGGAGAAGGGGATCGGGATCGTCGCCGGCGCATCCGGACCGGTCCGGGATGCGGCCGAAGCCTGGCTGCAAGGCCGGCTGAGGTCAACCGGAGCGGTGTGCCAGGCGCATGAGCATCACCACGAATGCGGGGAGCATCAGTAAACGGCAGGCGGCTGGTGGGCCAGGACTGGCGAGGTGCCTTCTTGCGTTAACCTTGGAGCCTGGGTGCGTATTGCGTCCGGGCTCCGGCACGTCGTTAGCCCGTCTCAGGTCACCCTTGCCAGGCCCGTCATCCTGAGCGCAGTCGAAGGATCCCGTCAGTCAGTACAAACCGGACTAAGCCGACCACGCAGGCCATGCCGCCCTCGTCGTTTTCACCCTCGCGCCCTGTTTCGGTTGTCGGGGCCGGTCGCCGCGCTGGCCCCCTCGCTCGGCACCTTGCCCACAAGCGCCTGGCGGATGGGTATTATCCGCCTGCGCCGCCGGTGTACGCCCACCCAGCCGCACCAACCCCCGACCGGTCCCCCCCAATGCGGCAGGGGCAATTCGTGAATCGACCATAAGAATTTATGATTGCGGCTGTTGCGATTTCCGAAGAAACAGGAACGCGAACACCCCATGGCATATCTTAAACTATGAATACTGCCAAAGAATTTGCAAATTTTCTTTCGTACCAGCAGGAACATTCCATCCGCTTAACGAATGAATTGTTTGTAATTTGGACACCCTACCCCGGATAAAGTCCTCGTTCAAACCCGGCAGCCTTCAACCCTGGCGAAAGCATATTTTGAAGGAGGGAACCCCCAATGAACCGGATCGAAAAGGCCCTGATGCACGCGCTCTTCGTCCACCTCCACCACAACATCGACAAAGCCATTGACTTTGGCGCCTTCAAGCGTCTCAATGACCAGGTGAGCGCTACCTGGCCCGGGGCGCTTTTGGTCGGGCCCGATGCCAATGACGACGCCGCG
>CAZHIT010000145.1:287-6658 GCA_964533125.1 uncultured Candidatus Sumerlaeota bacterium | reverse complement strand
GGTGGAGAATTTCACATTCTGGCCGAGGTCAAAATTGTCAATCGCCTTCATCAGGCCGATACAGCCAACCTGGAACAGGTCATCGACGAACTCGCCCCGGTTGTTGAACCGCTGGATCACGCTTAAAACCAGCCGGAGGTTGCCGTTGACCAGTTTTTCCCGGGCGGAATAATCCCCGCTCTGCAGTTGGGTAAAAAGCTCAAACATTTTGCTGTTGTTCAGCACCGGGAGCTTAGCTGTGTTCACCCCGCAGATTTCGACTTTGTTGATCATCCCGCGACCTCCCATTAATTTCCATTTTGGCGTTTCCTATTCTGGATTATACCCACGCCCGATGGTTTTATACATGACGGCCGCCGGAGACGAAGACCCCAGACAGCCAAAAAAGCTGTCCCCCATCATACCGGGGACAGCTTTTTCGTAGCTTGAACCTACTCCATGCGCTTGATTTCGCGTCGCAGGCGCTTGATAATCTTTTTCTCCAAACGCGAGATGTACGACTGGGAGATGCCGAGAAAATCGGCCACCTCCTTTTGCGTTCGCTCCACCCCATCGTGCAGGCCAAACCGCAACTCCATGATCTTGCGCTCCCGCCCGCTCAGTCGCATCATGGCCGTGTACAGCAGGGTTTTGTCCACCTGCTCCTCGATGCATTTATAGATAATATCGTTGTCCGTCCCCAAAACATCGGACAAAAGCAGTTCGTTTCCGTCCCAGTCGATGTTCAGCGGCTCGTCAAAAGATACTTCCGTGCGCGCCCGGTTGTTGCGCCGCAGGTACATCAGGATTTCATTTTCGATGCAGCGGGAAGCATAGGTAGCCAGCTTGATTTTCTTCACCGGGTCAAAAGTATTCACCGCTTTAATCAGGCCGATGGTCCCGATCGAGACCAGGTCCTCGATGCCGATACCGGTATTCTCAAACTTGCGGGCGATATACACCACCAGGCGGAGGTTGCGCTCGATCAGGATGCTCTTAACCGCGCTGTCTCCCGACTGGAGGCGGTCGAGCAGGAAGTTCTCCTCGTCGTTGCTCAGCGGCGGCGGCAGGGCTTCGCTGCTGCCGACATAGAACACCGGGACGGCCGCCGCCAAGCCCAGGAGTTGACCTAGTTTGAGCAACTGGATTTGGATTAACAGCTTAGCCTTGCTCCAAAGCGGCAGCAATACATTCCCTCCCTTTTCGTCTATTGGCTCATCGCAGCTCCGCCCGGTAAGTCCGGGCTGATGAGCGCGGCGTAAACGCCCTGGGCGGACAAACGGTGGTTATAAATCCCGACAATTACCTCCCGGACGGCCGTGTCGCTTCCCGAACCGGTTACCGCCACCCGGTCCGGGCGAAAGCCCAGCAGCACGCCCCGCGCCTGCCCCAGGGAAGCAAAGGGGAGCAGCCGAAACCGATGGAGCCAGGCGGATTCAGCCAGGCATTCGCTCACGTACTCTAGGTCTTCTTCCCGCCCGGCATCGAAAATCCGCCGGATCTCGGCCGGCAGGATGGCGCGGATGGCCGGGTACTCCACCACGGCCACGGGTTTACCGGAAAGCGGATCCGTGAGTTCGTTCCCGGTATCCAGCAGCGCCTTCACCCGGATGCATTCGACGTCAAAGCAGATGTCCAGGCTGACATAGAGCGACTCCTGCCAGCGCCGCTTTTGCACCAGGCCCCAGCCGTACAGCCCGAACCCGGCCAAAAGACTGATGGCGAGGGCCAAGACCCACCACTGCAAGTCGGTCTGGGCGACCGTTAAGCCGTCCACCCAGTATGGCACCGCCGAACGGGTCAGCCAAAATGCCGCGTAGGTGATCCCGGCCAGCAGTACCGTGCTGAAGTAAAAGTACCCCATCAGGCGAATGAAAGCAAGCCGGGCCAGGGGCGCAAAGGCAATTAACAGCATCAGCAGGGAAAACAGAAATTTTCCTCCCACTCCGGCAGCGGCGGCGGCGGGGGGAAAAAACAACACCAGCAGATACAGGGTACCGAAGGCCGCGCCCAAAGCCAGCCGCCACCCGGCGGAATAAACGCGGGTTAAGCGGCCGGCCGCCCAAAGCAGCACATAGTTGGCCGCGAAGTTCACTATGGCCAGCACGTCCAGGTAGATCACCTGTCGCAATTTTCTTCCCCCTGCGGGCTGCGGGTTTCCGGGTTAATCCAGATGAATGACAGAATTGCCAGTATATAGCAAATCCTTCCACCCAGAGCTTATGCCCCCGGTCCCCTCCCTATGCCTATTATAATTGATCGGCCGCAGATATTTTGTCAATATATGGCAGGAAAATAACTGCTCCCATAACACCGGGATGAAACCGAGATGTTACTTAAGAAAAAAGGACTGCTGACCCATAAGATCAGCAGCCCCAGCTATACCGTATCGACTATTCCAGCCGAGATAGCACCCAAGCCGGCCTTACCGCCGGCGCAGGAAGGCGGGAATGTCCAGGTCCTTAGGCGAGAGCGAAATCGGCTCCAGGGTATCCATTCCACCTTCGCGGCGGGATTTGTGGTCAAAGCCGGTGGCGATTACCGTCACCCGGACATCTTCTTCCATGCCCTCGTCGATCACCGCCCCGAAAATGATGTTCGCATCCGGGTCAGCCGCCTGGGCGATAATCTCGGCCGCTTCGTTCACTTCAAACAGCCCCAGGTTGCTACCGCCGGTGATGTTCAGCAGCACCCCCTTGGCGCCTTCAATCGACGTTTCCAGCAAGGGGCTCGAAATCGCCATCTTCGCCGCCTGGGCCGCCCGGTTCTCCCCGCCGGCCGCCCCGATCCCCATCAGGGCCGAACCGGTGCCGACCATGATGGTTTTCACATCGGCGAAGTCCAGATTGATCAGCCCGGGCACGGCGATTAAGTCCGAAATACCCTGCACTCCCTGCCGGAGCACGTCATCCGCGACCCGGAACGCTTCCATTATCGAGGTCTTCTTGTCCACCACCTGAAGCAGACGGTCGTTGGGGATGGTGATGAGAGTGTCCACCTTGCTCCGCAGATTGGCGATCCCTTTTTCGGCCTGCCCCATGCGCTTGCGGCCCTCAAAGGAGAACGGCTTGGTCACCACGCCCACCGTGAGCGCGCCCAGTTCCTTGGCCACTTCCGCGACGATGGGAGCGGCGCCGGTGCCGGTACCCCCACCCATTCCGGCGGTAATGAAGACCATGTCCGCGCCTTTTAACGCCTGCTGAATCTCGGACCGGCTTTCCTCCGCTGCTTTTTGCCCGATTTCCGGGTTGGCCCCGGCGCCCAGGCCTTTGGTGATTTTGTCCCCGATCTGAATTTTGTAGCTAGCGTTGGACAGGAACAGAGCTTGTCCGTCCGTATTTACCGAAACGAAGTCCACACCCTTCAGTCCAGCCGTTATCATCCGGTTAACGGCGTTGTTGCCACCGCCGCCAACCCCAATTACTTTAATTTGGGCAAATTGTTCCGCTTCAAAGTCCAGTTCAAGCACCTTTTCCGCCTCCTTCTCCGCAATGCTCTAATCGACATAATCTTGTATTCTGGCCAGACAAGAAAAATCCTGCCGATTGCCCCGCCCGGGCTAAATTTTTACGGCTGCGGCCGCCGGTACACCCGGATTTTGCCTTCCCCGCCGGTTTGCCCTAAAAGAATTCGCCGGATAATCGCCATATTCTGGAACAAACGGACCCCGAACGCAAATAAGGCGGCCAGGTACAGCTCCACCCCCAGCCGGTCGCCGATATAGGTCAGGAACGCCGCGAGCAGCATATTGCCAAAGAAACCGCTGACGAAGACCGAATTATTGAAATTACCCTCCAGCCCTGCCCGCAGACCCCCGAACACCGAATCTAAGGCCGCCAGCACCGCCACCGACAGGTAACGCGAGTAAAACGGCGCCAGATGTATCGGGAAAGAAAGACCGATGGCGATACCGATAATCAAGCCCAACAGCGGCAGCCACATCTGCAAGCCCCCCCAATGTTAATGCTGATCCGGCCTTAATTATACCATGCTTCCCGCCGATAATACAGACCCGGCGCCTCCCCTTATTTTTGCCGCACCACCGGCTTGTCCGGCAGGCGCAGGTCGATGTACTCCACCTCAAGGCCACTGGCTTTGATGTCGGCCAGAATCGGCGGCAGCACCGCCAGGGCCTGCTCCAAACCGGCGTCGGCCGGCCCGAGCATAATCCGGGCCCCCGCGAGCGTATACAGGGTCAGTTCCCCGCTTTGGCCGACCTTGATGTCCGAGAGGCCGCCTATCCACTCTCCCAGGACCGACTGCAGCGCCTGCAGTACCGGCAAAATGGCGCCCGAATCCACCGCCTGGCCAATCACCGGTTCATTGCAGGTAATCCCGGTCAGCACCGGCAGGCCCTTCCCGGCGATGGAATTGGTGTAGCCCAGCACCGTCCCGTTTTCATCCACCTCCAGGTACCGGTCCGCATAGGGCACCAGGGCCAGGGCGGGGTACTCGGTGATGGTCACGATCAGGGTTGCCGGCAGGCGCCGCTGCACCGCTGCCGCCTGGATCCGCCGGTTTTGGGTTAAGGTCCGCCGCAGCTGCCGCAAGTCGATTTGCCAGATATTCACCCCGGTTCTCAGTCCCGTCTCCTCCAGGATCTCTCCGGCCGCCAGGCGCTCCTGGCCCTGGATCACGATCTCGGTCACCTTAAAATAGTCCGAACGGATAAACATAAACAGGGTCAGCGCAGTTAAAAACAAGAGCAGCACCGTCAGAAAAAAGCGGGTACCCGGGGTTTGGGGCGCCTGACGGCGCGGTCTGCTATCCGGGGACGGAAATCGCCTGACTTCAGCCATCTTACCACCCTTCCCGATTAATCGTGCCGGTTGCTCCGGCAGCACCCTGCCGGAGCAACCCAAAAGTCCACCCAAAACCACTTACAACCGGGTAATCGTCGCCCCCAAGCCGCGCAATTTCGCATCAAACCGGCTGTACCCGCGGTCAATATGGATAATACTCTCGATTTTGCTGGTTCCCTCGGCCGCCAAAGCCGCGAGCACCAGAGACGCCCCCGCCCGCAGGTCGGTGGTCTCGACCACCGCCCCGGTCAGGCGGCGCACCCCCCGGATGATGGCGCTCCGCCCCTGGATGCGGATATCGGCCCCCATGCGCCGCAGTTCATCCGCCTGCTTAAACCGGTTTTCAAAGATGTTCTCGGTAATCACGCTGATCCCGTCATTTAAGGTCATCAGGGCCATCGACTGGGCCTGCATATCCGTGGGGAACCCGGGATAAGGCATGGTCTTAAAATCCACCGCCCGGATTTTGCGGCTACCGATCACCCGGACCTTATCCTTCTCCTCGGCAATCTCCACCCCGGCTTCCCGTAGTTTGGCCATTACCGCCTCCAGGTGCTCGGGGATGATATTCTCAATCAGCACATTGCCCCCGGTAATCGCGGCGGCCACCATAAAGGTGCCGGCCTCGATCCGGTCCGGAATGATATTGTGCTCGATGGCGTGCAGCGATGTAACTCCTTCGATGCGGACCACGTCCGTGCCGGCGCCGCGGACCCGGGCCCCCATCCCGTTTAAGAAGTTCTGCAGGTCGGTAATCTCCGGCTCCTTGGCGGCGTTGTGGATGACCGTCACCCCTTTGGCCCGGACCGCCGCCATCATCAGGTTCTCGGTTGCCCCCACGCTGGGGAAATCCAGGTGAATGTCCGCCCCGTGCAGCCTCTCGGCGGTTGCTTCGATGTACCCGTGCTCCTCCTTAAACTCCACCCCCATGGCCCGTAAGCCCTTGAGGTGTAAGTCCACCGGCCGGGGACCGATGGCGCAGCCGCCCGGGTAAGATACCTTCGCTTTCCCAAACCTGGCCAGCAGCGCGCCCATCAGGACGATGGACGAACGCATTTCCCGCATCAGTTCCTCCGGTACCGCGTAGGAATTCACGTCTTTGGTGTCGATAAACAGGGTGTTGATGTCCGTTCCCGGCTCCGGGGTAAACTCAACCTTCGCCCCCAAATCGAGGAGGATTTCCCGCATAATCTGCACATCCCGCAGATTGGGCACGTCGGCGAGGACGCTTTCCCCGCCATTAATGAGCACGGCCGCCAGCATGGGCAGGATGGCGTTTTTGGCGCCGCCGATGCGCACGCTGCCATTTAGGCAGACTCCACCGTTTATGATGTACCGCTCCAAACTTCCCACCTCCGGTGTCTCCGTCCGACCATCTGCCGCCCCCCAGATCCCTTTATCCCCGCAAATCTTCTCTCTAGTCAATCTTCTCTTTGGTTGATCCTCTTGCCGGTTGGTCTTCTCTCTATCTGACCTTGGCCGCGAGCAGCTCCACCAGTTCGGGCCCCACCGTCCAGATACTCCCCGCCCCCATCGTCAGCACCAGGTCGCCCGGCCTGACGATGCCTTCCAGGCCGCCGGCCAGTTCCA
>CAZHIT010000145.1:0-277 GCA_964533125.1 uncultured Candidatus Sumerlaeota bacterium | reverse complement strand
GTAAGCGGCGATGCTGCTCTTGTCCGGCAGGTACACCGGCTCCTTACCACCCTCAGTTTGCACCTTCTCCACGATCAGACGGGCGCTGATCCCCTCGATTGGCTTCTCGCCCGCGCTGTAGATATCGGTAATGATCAGCACATCAGCGTCGGTGAAGGCCGTACCGAACTCATCCTGCAAAAACTTCGTCCGGGTATAGCGGTGCGGCTGGAAGACGGCAATCACCCGGCGGCTGCCCTGCAGCTGCGCCGCCCCCAGGGTGGCCTTAATCTCGGAC
>CAZHIT010000144.1:0-6672 GCA_964533125.1 uncultured Candidatus Sumerlaeota bacterium | reverse complement strand
ATCCGGGGTCCTTCTCCCGGCCGGCAGGATTTCCCAACCGTATGGACAACTTATAATATAAACGCCGAACGCGGCAGAACTTTTACAGGGAGGTTAAGCCGAATGAACAAAATTGAGCGGGTCCAGGCTGCCTTAAGCGGCAAACCGGTTGACTACCTGCCCTACAGCATCTGGTACCATTTCGGCACCCAGTTCATGCCCGGCGACATCGCGGCCGACACCCAGATCGCCTACTACGAGCGCTTTGACTTTGACTACCTCAAAATTATGAACGACTACACCTACCCCCTGCCGGAGGGACTCGATCGCATCACTTCCATTGCAGAGTGGAAGAAACTGCGGCCCGTCCCCATTACCGCCCCCGGCTTTGCCGAACAGTTAAAACTGCTGCGGAAGGTCGCCAAACGCTTAGACGGCGAAGCCCTCTGCCTGGAGACCATCTTTAACCCCATCGGGGTCGCCATGCGCTCAGCCAAGGATATCATTTACCCCCTCTTGCGGGCGCACCCGGAAGAGTTCAAACGGGGCCTGGAGACGATCACCGAAAGCCTCATCGGCTATATCGAAGCCGTCTACGCCGCCGGGGTGTCGGGGATTTTCTATTCGGTGAACGGCGCGACCGACGATTTCATGCCGCGCTCGGAGTTTATGGAGTTCGTGCGCCCCTACGACCTGCAGATTCTCAATACCTTCAAGGACCGGGGCGCGTTTAATGTCACCCACATTCACGGGGTTAACCTGCGCCTGGAAGACTGCATCGACTACCCCGTAAACGCGACCAACTGGTCGCATTTCCACTCCGCCCCGTCTCTGGCGGAGGCACGGCACATGACCGAAATCTGCCTCATCGGCGGAGTCAGCGAGCGGCGGACCGACTACCTCCACCCGGATGTCATCGAAGAGCAGTTAAAGTCGGCCATGGCCGAAGCCGGGGATCGGAAGTTCATGGTCGGCCCGGGCTGCGCCATCCCCACCGACACCGCGCCCGAGATCATCGACATCATCCGCAAAACCGTGCGGTCGTAGGTTATCTGACCATCCGCAAGCCAGCCGAACTGAATGAGCCGCGGGCGGGGTTTCCCCCGCCCGCTCTTCTTTTACGCCTTCTTTTTCGGTTCGACCGTCTGGAACACCTCAATCAGCACCGTCCCCGGCACCACATGCTCCAACAGTTTGATTTTCAGCGCCAGAATCTCCGGCAAATGGGACCGGGTTTCGTCCTCGTCCAAGGCGGCCATCGAGGGGAAGTCCCGCTCCATCATAATCTCGTGGCCGCTGTACAGACGGATATGGGTCCGCCCCCAGGGTACCCGGTTGTTCTGGACGTAGAGCTCGTTTAATTCCGCCAGGGTTTTGAGAAACGGACTCAGTTGCAGCGGCATAAACTTAGCCGACCATTTCTCGATGATCATCTTCGGTTCCCCCTTCCGCTAAATCCTCTCCAGCAGTTTCGCCTTTTGGGCCGCGAATTCCTCTTCGGTCAGGACGCCCGCGTCGCGCAGCCCGGCAAGCTTTTGCAGGCGGTCAAACACGTCGCCCCCAGCGGCGGCGTCCCGGGCCATCTTTTGAGCGTCGTCCCGGATCTTGCGCACCCCGGCGGCCAGAACCTCCGGCCACTCCACCTGGAAGGCCAGGGTAGTTTCGCCCGCCAAGCCGCGGTAGCGCACCAACAGCAGACCGCTGTCGCCCGTCTCCGGCGCCGTCAACCCCGCCTCGGCCCAGCTCTTCGCCTCCGCGTCCTGGATAGCCCCGCCGGTGATGCCCAGAACGAACCGGTCCGAGGCGCTGAAAAACATCAATCCCCGCGACCGAAACTCCAAAATCCCGGCGATGCGCTCCGGGCAAGCCGGCGACACTCCCAGGTAAACCGCCGCCTCGTATTGCAGCAAAGTGCCGGTAGCGTCCCGCTCCGTCCGCATCTTTTGTTGGTAAACTTCGGCGCTGTCCACGCCTCCCACCTCCCTGTCTGTCCCGTTTATTTTCCCGCTGCAGCCGGGAAAATCCTGCCGCCCAAATGAAAAGAAGGTGCCGCCGGGCACCTTCGGGCGAAAACCAGTATCCTCCCGCTACATCCGCGTGCGGGTATCGTTGGACATGAGCGTGGGCAGCAGGTAGAGACCGGCGATACCGATCAGACTATAGACTATCCGGCTCAGCCAGCTTGCACTGCTGCCGAACAATGCCGCTACCAGATCAAATTGCAACAGACCCACCAGCAGCCAATTTATGGCCCCGATAATCACCAACAAGAGCGCTGTTCGCCGCATCCAATGCACCTCCTAATTCGGTTTCTTGGTTGTAGCTTCCCCGGATAATGGCTTTTTATCAAAAAATTTCTCTACATAGGCGACCATTTATCCGGGCACAACTAGCCGCAGGAGGTGAACTATATGCAGGATGCGAACGAAGTCAGTAAACTGGTTCAGGATATACTCACCCGCGAACAGAAAAACGCCCAGACCTTGAACGTGCTCAGCGCCAAAGTCGCGGACCAGACCATCGCCGAACAACTGCGGGAACTGGCCGCCCAGGAGCAACGCAGCGTCGACCAACTGGCGGAAGTCAATGCTCGAATCACCAACGCCAGCACTTACGCCGGCACCGGGTTCCTCAACAGTATCATGCCCGATGAAAACACCAGCACTGTTGCGCCTCTCGCCGATGCCGATTATCCGGCCGTCCTCATTGAATCCGACGGGACCGACCGGGCCGAATAGAGCGTTATCGCCGGGAGCCGGCGCCGGAAGGTGCTGGCTCCTTTCTTTGTGTCAAGGGAACGGTTTCCCGAGGGTTAAAACCCTCGGCTACATATAGGAAAAGGCGGTAAAACCGACAACGATGAAGGGAAAATTCACCAGACAGACCTTCCAACCCCCAACCGGACACCTCTCACCCCACACGGGTGATTCGTAAATCGCCCCTACAACCGGGAGGAACGGGGACGTCCAAGCCAGTCGACCGATAAGGGGAAGGTATGGTAGAAAAGGCCAGACCCTCGGATTACGTCATTGCGAGGAGCCTGCGACGAAGCAATCTGGCCCCCCCTCCCCGGATCCTCTTTGCCGGCGAGGAAAACAAGGCGTATGGGTTTGCCAGATTGCCACGCCGGCGAAGAGCGTGCGGCTCGCAATGACGTGATCCGGGTATGTCACTAACAATGTGGCGTTGCCTGTCCCCGTCGACTAAAGGGTAATGGTTATAAGCATACAGACCCTCGGATTACGTCATTGCGAGGAACGCAGCGACGAAGCTATCTGGCCCCAGACACCTAGTTTTCGTTGCCCCGCACCCCGTCGTCACCCCTGTACCCCGTCGCTTTCCCGTGACGTAGAGGCCGGACGCCGCACCGGCCCGCCCCGCCGTCGTCCGCGTGTTCCCACCCAACACCCCGGTGTTGGGTCTCCGCGTCCGTGCCGACGCCCAAAATCACCCCCCCGTGGGGTGATTTTGCGTAGGGGCGATTCACGAATCGCCCGCCCGTCGCCGTCACCCCTCCCCCTCCCCTGGCGGCCGGGCATCAACCACCGGCACCGGCAGGATAAGCCGCCCCGTGCGCCGAAGTCTCACGGCAAAACCATCGGAGAAAGGGAGCTGAGTGCGCATGACCGCGCCCGCATCCGCTCTGTTCGGCGGGACTGCCGACTGGTACGCCCGGTACCGGCCGCCCTACCCGTGCGGCCTGCTAGGTCTAATCCGCACCCACTACGACGCCCAGTTGGGCGGTCGTCTGCTGGACCTTGGCTGCGGTACCGGCCACCTCCTGCTGCCCTTGGCCGGCGACTTCCGTGAGGCGGTGGGGATCGACCCGGAGGCCGAAATGATTGCCGCCGCCCGCCAGGGCGCCGCTGCCCGGGGTATCGGCAACGCCACGTACCGGGTGATGCCGGCCGAAGCCATCGATGCTGCTCTGGGCCGGTTTGACCTCGTCGTCTGCGGCAACGCCCTGCACTGGATGGACCAGACCCGGGTGCTCCGGCTCTGCCATGAAAGGCTAAATCCCGCCGGTGGGATGGTGGTCATCGCGAGCGGCGGTTTCTGGAGCGGAGCCGAAGCCTGGCAGCAGACCGTGGTCCGGGTCATCCGCCGCTGGCTCGGGGAAGCGCGGCGGGCCGGCGCCGGGCATTACACCCCGCCGCCCCAACCGCACCAGGACTATATCCGGGAAAGCGATTTTCGCCTGGAAGACAGCGGAGAGTACCGGGTGGCCTACCGCTGGACCATAGAGACAATTATCGGCTGCCTTTATTCCACTTCCTTTTGCCGCCGCGACCTCCTGGGCGACCGGGCCCCTGGCTTTGAGGCCGACCTGCGTGCCGCCCTGCTGGAGCTGCAGCCAGACGGTGAGTTTACGGAAGTGATCGAGTACTCGTACTGGTTTTTGCGGCGATAGCGGCCGGCAAGTACTAACGCCGTCTGCACAGCCGGCGAGCGCCGCGGCGGCCGCTGGTTCCCCTCCCGACGCCGCCTGGCCGGGGCTGACGCCAGGACACTTGGGGTCTCCCCTGGCTGGGAGTCCCCGTCGGTTAGCGTTTTTACTTCGGCGGGACATTCGTCCGCCGCGCCTTGCCTGGCGCGCTGTCTCCCCGGCGGTCCACCGCCGGGGGCGCTGCCGGTTCCGGCACGGCGGAGCGGACCTGGCCCCGTCAGCGGCGGGCAAAAGTAAACCAGGCCGGCAACCGCCGGCCTGGCCAAAAAACGCGCTTGGTTCCACTAGTTCCCCGCCGGCAACCCCGCCGTACCGCCCAAGATCGTAGCCATTACTTCCTTCCCGGTGCCCCCGTCTGAGTCCGCGTCCGCCCGGTACGAGACCACGGCCAGGGCCGCCACCTTCGGATACGCCATCATCTCTCCCAAGGCCGCGCCCAGCTGAGCGCCGGTAAGACCGCCCGGCGAGGGCAGTCCGGCCGCCGGGGCAACGGAAGGATCGAGGATATCCAGGTCGATGTGGATGTAGATCAGGTCCGAGCGTTCGCTCAGGGCCTGCATTACTTCGCCAATCCTGGGGCTGCGGCTGATCAGGTCCGCCTCGGACAGAGTCACCAGAGCGTCCGCCTCCACCTGGGCCCGCTCCAAAGCGTCTAAGTCCCGCAGGCCCATCATCACGATGTCCGGCGACTGGAGGGGATAGACCAACTTATTCTGCAGCCGCAGGCGGGGCAGGCATCTGCCCGCCGCCACCGCCACCGGCATCCCCCCGAGCATCCCGCTAGGGCTGGTATCCGGCGTGTTGTAGTCCCCGTGGGCATCAATGTACACCAGGCCCACCCGGCGCGGGAGTTCGCCCGCTGCCGGTGTCTGCAGGCCGCCAAGCACCCCGAGTACGCCGTTGCAGTCCGCGAGGAAGCCAAGGACGAAGTTCCCAGCCTGCTTGGCCTGCGCGGTCAGGTCCGCCAGGTGCGCCCCGGCCAGGCCCACCCGGTTCCAGCCACCGTACTGGCGTTCTTCTTCCGGCGACATCTCTACCTTCAGTATCTCCGTCACCTGATGCCCCTGGGCAGCCAGCTTCCCGGCAATACCCGCCGCGAGCAGCGCCTCCGGTCCAGACGCCAAAGCCTTACCTTTGCCTTCCACGCTGTACGGCAGGGTCACGATCGCGATCTTCACTCCAACACCTCCCGCAAGTCTTTGTCTAAGTATTGGCCGCCGGGCCGGGATTTCCTGCCGGAGTGCCGATTATTTGCTGTATAAACCCAAACCGCCGGAAAGGAGCATTGCCATGTCCGCACCGTTCCCAGTTGACCGCTGCCTCAAACTGGTGGCACAAAACCTGCGCCAACTCTCCCCCGCACCCGAATGGTTTGCCGCTGCGGCGGGCATCCACGGC
Organism: uncultured Candidatus Sumerlaeota bacterium; assembly: GCA_964533125.1. Taxonomy (GTDB): domain Bacteria; phylum Bacillota; class SLNR01; order SLNR01; family JBMNPB01; genus CAZHIT01. Next base: position 848 of record CAZHIT010000144.1, on the reverse strand, counting down.
CTCACCCACACCCTGCGGGTGCACTGCCTGGTAACCGCCATCGGGGTGGTCGAAGCGGTAACAGCCGAGGAGCTGGATTGGCTGCAGTCCGCCGCTCTCCTCCACGACATCGGCCGGGACCACGACGGCGTGGACTGGCAGCACGGCGAAGCGTCGCACCAAAAAGCCGTCCGGCTGGGGTTGCTCAGCGCAGACGGCCCGGTCCGGGACATTATTGTCAGCCACTCGCGGGATGACCGGCGGATGCTGACTGGCCACGCTGTGCCCCACTTGATCCGCATCTTCAAGGACGCCGACGGCCTCGACCGGGTCCGCATCGGCGACCTCGATTCCCGCTACCTCCGCACCGCCACCGGAAGGATGCTCACCCCAGTCGCCTGGCCGTTTTACCGGGCCACCCGGGATCTGCTGCCGGGCCCGGAGCTGGCGGCGGCGGTTGTGGACGCCTTTGGGGCGTGCCTCGGGCGGAGGGCGGGAGAAGATGGCGCGATGCCTGGAGATGAAGAACCGGGCGAAACGATGGATGTTCCGCCCGGTCAGCACAGGCTTTAGCGATGAGCGGTCAGGATATTTTCTGGCTGCCAGCGGTCATTTGCCGCCAGGCTTCATCTCCAGTTATCGTATTGTCGTATACCAGCGGTGACCAAACATCGGGAACCCTGTTTTACATTTTTTCGATAATATGCCGCAAATTACCTGCCGGCTTAATCAGGTTCAGTCGTAAGACCATATCAACGTTGTTTCTCCGGTCAGGGTACCCGCCATACAGCGGAAAGTAAACCGCAAGAACACTAACGCCGCCCCCTTCACCTTCTGGTGAAACGGGGCGGCATCTATACTTTACCCAC
>CAZHIT010000143.1:0-6713 GCA_964533125.1 uncultured Candidatus Sumerlaeota bacterium | reverse complement strand
TCGAGCTGTCTTAAGCCAGTTCGCTCACCAATTTTACATACCTGTCATTGACATGGGAGTAGGTTTAAGTAGCGATAGCAACTATCAACTATCTGGTGGAGGAGGATACACGAAAATACTCGTACCTGATGGAATCTGTCTGCAGTGTAACGAAGATATAAATCCAGAAAAGCTTGCCCTGGAGAAACTACCAAAAGACCAAGTGGAGTCATCAAGGAAGTCGGGCTATATTGACGATATCAAAGATCCTTCTGTAATTTCTTTAAATGGTACCATCGCATCTTTAGCAGTTACTTGCTTTCTGGATCTACTCTTTAACTTTAGTAATTCTGATTTGATGGATTATCAGCTTTACAATATTCTTAATGGAAGGATTAATATCGCTTCTGCAGGGAAAAAGGACGACTGCCAATTCTGTGCTGCACCTAAAGGGATAGGAAAAAAATTAGAACTCTTTCAGCTGTAGCTTCACCAAGGGGCTGACCATAAAAAGCTTGATTTTATGGTCAGCCCCTCGCAATATACTTCTGTTTTCTGCTACGTTTTCGAAAATTCGCCGTTAGCGATGATACGTTCCTGCGTATCGGGTCTAACGGCGAATTTATAAATAAGGTACAGTAACAACTGCCCTCGTGCCCGTTGATACGCTCTGCGTGGACGTGTGCAAAATTCATGCCGTTAGGGCACAAATTCAAAAATGATCGTCTACCCAGTTAAATTGAAATGAAATACTTCCTCGATTCTGGGACGGAGATTGAGTGGCAAGCAAGCTGCCGTAATACTCGCCGGGAGAGATAGTGTTTACTCTCTAGAACGAAATGACTTTCTTCGCCTGGCAGAGAGCTTCCACTGTACTGTACATATTGGTAATCTGACCGACCGCCAATTTTTCCTTCAGACCAAGATAATCCAGACAAATCCCGCAGGAAAGTATCTCTACTCCCAGGCTTGCCAACTTACGCAGGTGCTCGAGTGCTTCACTACCCTCCACTGCCAGCCTGACGCCGCCATTTAGGAACAATATCTTCTTCGGCAGGGGGTTGCTCTCAGTTAGAGCATAGAAAAAGTTTTTGCTGAGCAGCTTGCCCAGGCCATCATCACCCCGGCCAAGACCCTCGCTGGTGAACAGCAGAACTGTCTCATCGGTGTCTATAGCCCGTTCCTCCGGGTTAAGGCCGTTACCCTTGACGATTTTCATATGAAACTCCCCAGCTTTCTCCTCAACTGAAACGGTACAGGCAGCGCTGCGGGCGTACTTCACCACATTGTCCCGGGCAACAGCATTATCCACGATCGTGAGCACTACTCCGTCACTCATGCCATCCAGAGCTTTCTTCGTATTGATTACCGGCTGTGGGCAGGCCAGGCCGCGGGCATCCACCTGAATAATCATTTTACCCCTCCTCATAAGTTATCAATGATTGCTGATGAGTTCGCCGGTCGCCGCCGCATACTCCACTTCTTTTAGGTGCTGAAGTGAGTCAGGCTGATCCGAACCGTACCAATGGGAAAGGATGTTCAGCCTATGCCCTTTTTCACGTGGTTACTTCTTTCCAGCCAATAACCGCTGCCCCGACTGCACCGGTAAGCTGGGCCAGCGGGTGAGTTTGCACCGGTTTTCCCACTGCCCTTTGGACTGCGCCCCTCAGGCTGGCACTCTGGGCCAGTCCACCGGTAAAAAGAATGGTTTCCAGCGCGGCGACTTTCCCCGCCAGGGCGGCCGTCCTTCCGGCAATGGACTCAACTATTCCGGCGGCGATTCTCTCGCGGGCGGAGCCACAGGCCAGAAGACTGACGACTTCTGATTCGGCAAAGACAGTGCACATACTGTTGATCCGCTCCGGCTCGGCCCCGCCGGCCAGCCGGTCAAGCTGACTGATATCTTCCCCCAGCAGATTAAGCATTACCTGCAGAAAGCGTCCGGTACCGGCGGCGCATTTGTCGTTCATGGCAAAATCACAGACTTGGCCGCCCTCGTCCAGGCGGATGACCTTACTGTCCTGACCGCCGATATCAATCACCGTTCGCACCGCGGCGTCGAGATAGAAGGCTCCCCGGGCGTGACAGGTGATTTCGGTCACGGTCTTATCGGCGAAGGGAAGCGAAACCCGGCCGTAGCCGGTAGCAACAATGTACGTATCATCCCGTCCAATGCCGATTTCCCGCCACAGTGCGGCCAGGACCGATTCCGCTGCCGCCCGCGGGCTCCACCCGGTTGGAATGGTTAGTTGGCCGGCCACTTCTCCATTGAAAATGACGCCTTTGGTGGCCACTGATCCGGCATCAATGCCGATTGCGTACAAAGCAATACCCCCTGTTAACTAAAGCATCTCAATGAAGGCGGCTAGCCGGGTCCGCAGTTGGCCCAGATCAGATTGCGAGTAGTCTGTCTCCAGCGCCATGTACGGTAACTTTCTCTGCTCATTAATATAGCGCTTAATCCGGAATGATTCCACATTGTAGGTGTGGCAGGCTTGCAGGATCACATCAACCACGCCATCAACCTGGTACTGCTCAATCAATCGCCCCAGCAACTCAATCCGGTTATCGTTGGGTGACATGCAGGAGCAGGCAGTGTTCAGGTATTTTTCCGTCAGGGCATCCATCGGGTCACTGGTTTCGTCCACCAGCCGGTCATTCCCCTTGATGCCGCTGCAGTTTTCGAATGCTACGACAACTCCGCCACTTTCTTCAATTATTTTCACAACTTTTTCCGTCGCACCGCCCAAGGGACAACCGGTAATCAGGATACGCGGTGCGTTCGCCGCAACCGGGCGATGGCCCTGGCGATACTTTTCTTTCAGTTCCAGCGTCATCGCCTGCAGAGTGGCGATTTGTTCCTGCTTATCCAGCTTGAAACCGGAGCCATAGATTACTTTCAGGATTTCCACCCCTGGCACTGCCGGCGGACAGAGCGTGCCGAGTTCATAGAATTCCCGCAGCGCTTTTCGTTCCCGGTTGCGCAGCACAATTGCCTGACGGAGCTTCTCCTCGGTGATGGTGACGCCGAATTCGCGCTCCAACCTCTCCTTGAGCTTATCCATCTCCTGCCGCCAGGCGCTGAACGCCTGCTCCCCTTGGCTGGTCTGCGGGAGCTGCATGACATGCATCGGCTTCATCTCGCTCAGAAACTCATACATTTTTTTCTTCCCGTCGCAAGTGGTTTCCCCCACCAGGAAGTCCGAGAAGTAGAAGTACGGGCATTTTTCCGAAACCGCAAAGCCGTAGCTCGACTTGATCAGAGGACAAAGATTGCGCGGCAGGTGCTTTTCGGCGTCCGCAATCGGTTCTTCTTCCATCCCGCACAGTGAGACCGGTACGGCGCCAGCGGCGGCAATGATCTCCCAGGGGGTAAAGGCGCAGAATGTGCCGACCACCTTACGACCTTGTTCCTTGAGTTCCTTCACTTTGAGAAAGCCTTGCTGCCTGGCCTCGCTGAAGTCCGTAAAAATACCTGGCAAATCGTTCATCTGAGCATCGCTCCTTTTCTGCTGGCGTGAATTCCTTACCCGCACAGCTAATCCTATTCGCCGCGGACAAATGCTATCACCTTCAGGCAAGGACCCGGTTAGTATTATCTTAGGTCAGTGGCAAAAGCCCGGACAAACACCCGATGGTTCATAACTCGATAAGCCGGCTGATAAAGCTGCATATACGAATCCGAATGATGAATCACCGGAAAATTCGCTTTTTGCACCCGGGAAGAAAATTCCCGTGTCTGCTCCGGGGGAAAAGTTAACTCCTTGCTCTCAACCAATTGTTCAAAAGCCGACCATACCGGAATAAAATCAGTAATGGCTGCGGTATTGAGTTTTTCGGTGTCCAGCATCGCGGCGAATAATTTCTCGACATTCAATCCCTGGGCTTTAAACGGCCTGAGATTAATGCGGACCATGTCATTATTCAGCGCGATATCCTCAATCAGACTGTCATGAATACTGTCAGCGGATATTGCCGCCAATTCCTCGAAAAGATAACTCCTTGCCCGTCCCGTATCGGTCAACATATGGCCCAGTCCCATGATACTCTGATACAACAATTTGTAAGCATCCTGAACTTCCATTAGGGGCCTTTGCCCAAGGTGCAATTGCATTACCCGCCTCACCGATTCGATCAAATCATCACCTCATCGTTATCTTCGCTCTTTATCAACGTAATATCTTCCCGGAGTCGAGCACAGAATTACTCAATCCGGGGCATAGCTCATGTCTTCCGCTACGGAGCTGCACCGACCTGACCACTGGCTCATGCAGCTTATCTCGATTTCTTCCGGCCGCAGACCGGGCAGTTTTGCAGCGCCAGCGGTAACTCCAACCCGCAGGCACCCATTAAACCGGCATGGCCGAGGATGTCCCCGGTCGGCCCGTTCGCCACAATCCGGCCCTGGGTCAACACAATCGTGCGGTCACACAGCGTATAGACCATGTCCAGGTCGTGGCTGGTCACGACCTTGGTATGAGGAAAGTCGTTGAGCAGTTGGATCGCCCGGCGCCTTGCTTTGGGATCAAGCCCGGCCGTCGGCTCATCGAGCACCAGGATTTCCGGTTGCATCGACAGCACAGCGGCAATCGCAGCCGCCTTTTTTTCTCCTCCGGACAGCTGATACGGCGGCCGATCCCGGAGCGATAGGATACCGACCGCCTCCAGCGCCTGCCGGGTTTGCGTCTGAACCGCGCTTTCGCTCAAGCGATAATTACGGGGACCGAAGGCCACATCATCATAGACGGTGGGCATGAATAACTGGTCGTCCGGGTCCTGGAAAACCAGGCCGAGTTTGGCCCGAATCCAGCCGAGCGTCTGCCGGGTTACCAGCGCTCCCTCAACCAGGATATCACCCAGACTAGGAAACAGAACACCAACCAGTAACAGTAACAAAGTTGATTTACCCGCTCCGTTCACCCCTACTATCCCGACTGTTTCTCCCCGGCCGATCCGGGCGGATATCCCGGCGATAGCCTGGCACCCATCCGGATAAGTGAAGTACAAATCCCTGATTTCGATCGCCGCTGGTTTCATCTGATCCCTCCTGCTAGCAGCTCGCCCAGCAATTCCGGAAGATTATTGAGCTTCATTATCGTAAAGTACAGCAGCCAACCCGTCAGGTACAGCCAATCTATCGGCTGCATTGCCGGGTACCCGCCCGCCTGGTATTCCCCGGTAAAGCCCCGCAGGCACATTGCCTGATACACCCGTTGCGCTCGGTCCATGGTTCGCAGCAGTAATTGACCCACAATGGACCCCATATGGCCGAGCCTGATCCCCCGCGACCCGGGCGCCCGCAACGCATACGCCGTGAGAACCCGGTCGACCTCCTCCAGCAGCACGGCGATGTACCGGTAGGTCAGTAGCAGTTGCCAGACCAATAGGCGGGGGATCCGCAGCCGCCGCAGCGCCGCGGCGGTACCATCCAACCCGGCAGTGGCAATCAACAGCAGGCTGGCCATGACTGTAAGGGTACCCTTCAAGGCCAGAGAACCCATGGCGATCCAGCCGCCGGCCACCGCCACTTGGCCAAACCAGATCACCTGCCGATCAAAAAATAGATTGAGCAGACTAACCCCGATGAGGAACGGCTCCGCCAGGAGGATCCGGCGCCGCAACAAACCGACAGGGATATCCGATAGGACGGCAACCAGTATCGGATAGAGCAGATAAGGGAACAAAGAGAGTATTTCGTATTTGTCAAAGGAGATAACCACAGCAAGGTATGTGACTGTGGTTATCAGTTTCACCAGCGGGTTCAACCGGTGGATGAAGGTGCCCTTTCGAGCCAACTCGTCGAGCTGCCTAAGGCTATCCAGTTCGTCTTTAATCACCGACATTGCGCTTACTCAGTCCTCACGCCGCATTTTCCGGCAAGGCGCACCGGTGCGTGATAATTACCCGGCCACCTGTTTGTGCCGGTGGTTCTTAAGCAAGTTGATAATCGCAGCGGTCCCGGATACCAGAATCAATGTCATCGCTCCGCCCGCGATACCGGCGGTACTGGTCCCCCCACTCACCGCCGGCCAGGCGGCTGCTTCGGCGTCGCTCCCGGTTTCTGTCGTGGTTGCCGATGTTCGGAAGCCGTAGTCAGGCATTACGGCAGTTTTGCTCTGGAAGGCCGCCATTGTATCATACAGCTCACCCGCTGCCTCCAGTTCCGTTTTCCCGGCAGTCTGAAACATCGACCACTCCAGGCCATCCGGATTGGCGGAGGCGAACCAGGACAGCATACCCCCGGTGATTAATGCCGCTACCGCCAGGCCGGCTAATACTTTCCGGTAAGAGATGCTTCCCTGCGTCACCTCGGCAGGCACGCCTTCGAGCATGGCCGGCCGGGCTTGCCAGACATAGGTAAGCACAGCCGCCGTGACCAGCCCCTCGACCACTCCGATCGCCAAGTGAATCGGCTGCATCAACAGCACAAAAGTACCAAAGGGCAACTCGGTTCTTCCGGAAAAAAGAGTTTCCAAGACGACACTGAAAGCCCCCAACTGCAGGCTGATGATCGACGTTAGCAAAGAAGCCGTGAAAATCCGCCGCCGGGTAAGTCCCTGACCGGCAATCTTCCGATATATAAACGGGTAGGCGATAAAACAGGCAAAGAAGCCAAGGTTGAAGACATTGCACCCATAGGCCAGCAGTCCTCCGTCAGCAAAGAATAAGGCCTGAATTAACAGTATTGATGCCATGGCGAGAAACCCGGCGTACGGACCGAGGAGTACAGCCAG
>CAZHIT010000142.1:4872-6737 GCA_964533125.1 uncultured Candidatus Sumerlaeota bacterium | reverse complement strand
GCGAGTTTAACGCCGAGGTGGCCGGGATTGGCGTGATGGTGGCGACGGCGGAGCCGGCGGATAAGCTGGTGAAAGACTATACCGCGCTGGCGGTACTCGAAAAAGTGGACGAAGTCACCCGCGAAATCAGCCTGACCCCCAGCCCCTGGGTGTTTGACCGGTGAGAAAAGGCCCGGCTGCGGCGGCAGGAGTTTCCCGACAAAGGGAGAATTTACTGTCCGAAGGTTAAATTTAGTTTGCAAGGGGGATACAGAAATGCAGCGCGAAGTGATCAGCACCAAAAAAGCCCCGGCGGCCATCGGCCCCTATTCCCAGGGGATTAAGGCCGGCGGCTTCCTGTTCCTGTCCGGCCAGATTCCGCTCACCCCGGAAACCGGCGAACTGGTCCTGGGCGACATCAAGGTGCAGGCGGAGCGGGTGCTCGAGAACCTGGCCCAGATTTTGGCGGCGGCCGGCACTTCCTTTGAGCAGGTCGTGAAAACCACCATTTTCCTCACCGATATGGGCAATTTTGCGGCGGTAAACGAAGTTTACGCCCGGTACTTCCCGGCCAATCCCCCCGCCCGCGCCTGTGTGGCTGTGGCCCAGTTGCCGCGGGGTGTGGCGGTGGAGATCGAGGCCATTGCCATCTGCGACTAGGGTCAATCAGGAGGGGAAGGGAATGCAGATAACTGAGGTCCGCATGCGCAAGGTACCCGGTGAGGGCAAGATGCGGGCGGTTGCTTCCGTGACCTTCGACCGGGAATTTGTCGTCCACGATATCCGGGTGATCGATGGGCAAAACGGCCTGTTCGTGGCGATGCCTAGCCGGAAAACCCCGGAGGGGGAGTTTCGGGATGTCGCCCACCCCATCACCGCCCAAGCGAGAGAGATGATCGAAACCGCCGTGCTCAAAGCGTACAGCGCACCGGAATAGGGGCACGGCCGGATTTAATGGGGCGGTTGCTCCATTATTTGTTTCCCGCCGATCCCCCGGTCCGGCCAAGGAATATCCTGCCCCTTGGGGAAATATACTGAGCAGAGAAAATCCCTGGACGACCTCTTTGGCCAGGGAAAGCGCGCGAAGGAGGTAATCCGGATGGACCAGGTGGCGGCGGTAATTTTGGCGGCCGGCAAAGGGACCCGGATGCGGTCGGATCTGCCCAAGGTCCTGCACCCAATCGGCGGCAAACCGATGGTGCGTTATGTCACGGACACGGTCCGGGATTTAGGCGCCGGCCGGACCTTATTGGTGGTGGGGTACCAGGCGGAGGCGGTCCGGCAGGCGGTGGGCGACAGCGTCGAGTACGTCACCCAGGCCGCCCAACTGGGTACCGGGCACGCCGTGCTGCAGGTGGAGGAAGCGCTCGCCGATTTTGAGGGCCAGGTGCTCGTCCTTTACGGCGACACTCCGCTCCTGACATCAGAGACCCTGCGGGGCCTGGTGGACCGGCACCGGACCCGGAAGAACGCCGTGACGGTGTTAACGGCAGAACTCCCGGATCCCACCGGGTACGGGCGGATTGTCCGCCGCCCGGACGGCGCGGTGGAGCGCATCGTCGAGCAAAGAGACGCATCCCCGGCGGAGGCGGCGGTTAGAGAAATCAACACCGGGATTTACTGTTTTGACCGCGAACTGCTCTTTGCCGCCCTGCACGGGATTAAAGCCGAGAACGCCCAGCAGGAGTACTACCTGACCGACGTCATCGGGATTTTGCGCGGCGCCGGTTATCGGGTGGACGCCCAGCTCACCGCTAACCCCCAGGAGACCCTGGGCGTGAACTCGCGTTCTCAGCTGGCCGCGGTGGAGCAAACCCTCCGTCAGCAAATCCGGGAGCACTGGCTTTCGGCGGGGGTGACGATGCTCGATCCGGCGTCCACCTTTA
>CAZHIT010000142.1:0-4862 GCA_964533125.1 uncultured Candidatus Sumerlaeota bacterium | reverse complement strand
GGTCAGCCTTGGGCCCGACACCCTGCTCTATCCCTTCACCCTGCTGGAAGGAGAGACGACCATCGGCTCCGGCTGCACTATCGGACCCAATTGCCGTATCCAAAACACCCGGGTGGGCGATAATGTGCGCATCGAGTACGCCGTCGTGCTGGAGAGCCAAATCGCCGCCGGCGCCACCATCGGACCCTTTGCCTACTTGCGCCCGCAGACGGTGGTGGAGGCCGAGGCCAAGGTGGGAACCTTCGTCGAGGTGAAAAAGTCGGTTATCGGCCGCAAAAGCAAGGTGCCGCACTTAACCTATGTCGGCGACGGCTTAATCGGGCAGGGGGTCAATATCGGGGCCGGTACCATTTTCGTCAACTACGACAGCCGCGAAAAGCACCAGACGACGGTGGAAGACGGGGCCTTTGTCGGCTGCAACACCAATTTAATCGCTCCGGTGACGGTTCGGCGGGGGGCTTATGTCGCTGCCGGGTCTACCATTACCAAAGAGGTCCCGGCAGAGGCCCTGGGGATTGCCCGCGCCCGGCAGGAAAACATCCCGGGCTGGGTGAAAAAATACCGGGGCCCAAGCCGGCAGGAATAGAGAGTTTTGGAGACAATAGAGAGAGGGTATGGGGAAGGAGAAGGCAGGATGTTGGTTTACTGCGATAAACGGATCAAAATATTCTCCGGGAATGCCAACCCGAAATTGGCGGAGGAGATTGCTGGTCATCTGGGGACCAGCCCGGGGAAGATCACGGTCGGCTCCTTCAGCAACGGGGAAATCCAGGTCAACATCAACGAGAGCGTCCGGGGGGCCGATATTTTCGTGGTGCAGCCCACATCGACCCCGGTCAACAACCACCTGATGGAGCTCTTGGTGATGATCGACGCTTTCCGCCGGGCCTCGGCCGACCGGATTACGGCGGTGATTCCCTTTTATGGCTACGCCCGGCAAGACCGGAAGACGCGGCCGCGGGAACCGATTACCGCGAAGCTGGTCGCGAATTTGCTGACCAGCGCCGGCGCCGACCGGATTCTGACCATGGATTTGCACGCCGGCCAGATCCAGGGATTTTTCGACATTCCGATGGATCACTTGTCGGGGGTACCGATTTTGGCCGAGTATTTTGCCAAAAAGGGTCTCGAAGATGTGGTGGTCGTCTCGCCGGACTTAGGTGGGGTAACCCGGGCGCGGGACTTTGCCGAACGTCTGCAGGTGCCCATCGCCATTGTGGACAAGCGCCGGCCAGAGCCGAACGTGGCGGAAGTGATGAACATCGTGGGCAAGGTGGGCGGTAAGAACATCATCATCATCGACGATATGATCGATACCGGCGGCACCCTGGTGTTAGGGGCGCAGGCCCTGCGTGACCGGGGGGCCAAAAAGATTTTTGCCTGCTGCACCCACCCGGTGCTGTCGGGCCCGGCGATCGAGCGGATCGACAAGTCGATTATCGACGAGGTGGTCGTGACCAACACCATCCCGCTGTCTGGGCACCAGAAATCGCCCAAGATTACGGTCCTGTCGGTGGCCTCGCTCCTGGCGGATACCATTTCCCGCATTCACGAAGATTTGTCGGTTAGCGAACTGTTTGATTAGACGATAGGGGGTAATTTAGGATGGAAAGTATTTTATTGCAGGCCAGCGAACGGGCAGAGAAAAAGAGCAACAAGCAGCTGCGGCGGGAAGGCCTCATCCCGGCGGTTCTATACGGACGGGGCGCCGCAAGCCTGACCCTGAACATCCCGGCCAAGGAGTTTATCCGCTCCAGAGCGGCGGGCGGGGCCAATGCGATTTATAACCTCGCGGTGGCCGGCAAGGCCGAAAAATACCTGGCCATGGTTAAAGACATCCAGCGGCAGGGCCTGGGTAGCGAGATTTTGCACGTCGATTTCCACCGCATCTCTTTGGCCGAAAAGATCCACGCCCGCATTCCGCTCGTGACCCACGGCGAAGCCCTCGGGGTTAAGGCCGGCGGTACCCTCCAGCACCACCTGCGGGAGATCGAGGTCGAATGCCTGCCGACCGAGATTCCGGAGCACTACAGCATCGATATTACGAACTTAGACCTTGGTCACTCGCTCTTCGTCCGCGACCTGCCCCAGTCGGAATTGGTTCGGATTATCGCCGATGCCGATACGGTTGTGCTGTCCGTGCTCGCCCCGGTGGAAGAGGCGGAAGCCGAAACCCCGGCCGAAGGCCCGGCGGAACCAGAGATGGTGACCAAAGCCGAGAAGGAATAACCGGGCACTAAACCATAAAGGAATGGCAGAGGATGAAACTAATCGTTGGTTTGGGGAACCCCGGGATAGAATACGTCGATACGCGGCATAACGTCGGGTTTGCGGTGGTGGACTTAATCGCCGGTACCCGCCGGGTTAGAGTAAACCAGTGGAAGTACGAGTCGCTGCTGGGGGTTTGCCGCCTGGCCGGGGAAGAGGTCGTGCTCTTAAAGCCTCAAACCTTTATGAACTTAAGCGGCCGGGCAGTGTACCAGGCCGTGAAGGCTCTGGGGGTAAACCTTGCGGATCTGCTCATCATCCACGACGACTTAGACCTGCCCCCGGGACGCCTGCGCCTGCGGCTGCACGGTAGCCCGGGCGGGCACAACGGGATGAAATCCATCCTCTCCTGCCTGGGGACCGACCAGTTCGCCCGCCTGCGCCTCGGCATCGGCCGGCCTGAGCCCGGGACGGACGCCGCTGACTATGTCCTCCGGCGCTTTGCTAAAGAAGAGCAGACGCTGATTGACCGGGCGGTGGCCCGGGCCGGGGACGCGGTTTACTGCCTGACGACCGAAGGGATGGCGGCGGCGATGGGGATTTACAACCGGCCGGAGGCGGCCGAAGCGGAGCCAAAAGAATAAAGAATCCGTTCTTTTACCAGGGAGGCTCCATGCGAGCCTCCCTTTTGGTATGCGGGTATAAGATACAGCTGGGCACGCAAACTAAGCGCACATAGAAACCGCGGGCGGACAGAAGGCAGGTGTGGGTCCTGTGTGGCGGTTGTGGGGCGTGATGTTTGGGCGAACGGTGTTCATCTACTTCTTTGCCCTGCTTTTCGTGCGGATCATGGGCAAGAGGGAACTCGCGAGCCTCTCGATTTTCGATTTCATCATCGCCGTGGCCCTGGGGGATATCATCGGCGGTCCCATGGTCGATGCCCGGATTCCCCTAGACCATGTCCTTTTGGCGGTGGTCACCATTGTGCTGCTGGAGATTGGCACCTCCTGGGTCACGCTGAAAAATGAGCGGGTGCGAGCGCTGATCGACGGCCGGCCGACGATCATCGTCGAGAACGGGCGGATTATCCGGCGCAATATGGCGGCGATTAGGTATAACCTGTCGGACCTCCTGGGGAAGCTCCGGGAAAAAGGCATCGCCGTCATCAGCGATGTTGATTACGCCATTGTCGAGGCCTCCGGGGAATTAAGCGTCGTCCTCAAACCGGAGGCCCAGGTCCCGGCCCGCCGGGACCTCGGGATTAAAGTACCGGCCGGGGGGATTCCGACCGTGGTCATCAAGGACGGCCGGGTGATGGGGCATAACCTGGAGCATACCGGCCGCACCGTCAGCTGGCTGCTGGAGCAGCTGAAGGCCCAGGGCATCAGCGGCCAGGAAGCGGTGGTATTGGCCACCCTCGATTCCGGGGGGACGCTGTTTATCGACCAAAACGAGCCGGCGGCGCCAGTCCTGCACGGCCACCAGATCGAGTGAGGTCAGATTTACCGGGGTGATGGGATGCGCATTATATTAGCCGCCGGACTCGCGGCGCTCTTTGCGATCAGCATCAACCGGGCGGCGGTGCGCGGCTGGGGCCGCCCGGCGATCGTGCTGATGGTACCGCTGATTGAAGAAGGGTTAAAGACCGGCCTCGGTCTCGCCGCCGGCGCCTCCCTCCTGGGTGCGCACCTGCTGTTCGGGGTGTTCGAGGCCATCTACGACGGGGCTATCGATCCCCGGCGGCAGGTCAGCCTTGCGCTCAGCAGTATCCTCGGGCACCTGCTCTTTGGGGGGATCACTGTCCTGTCCCTGTGGCTCTCCGGTTCGCCGTACCTGAGCATCGGCGCGGCGGTTCTCGCCCATTGTGGCTGGAATGCCCTGTTCACCGCCCCACTCGGGTCCAAGGCCAAGGGGGAAGCGTGAGCTGGGCCAACGGCGGAACCCGTTGACGGCGGCCGGGGGGAAGGGATATAATCAGGGTGGAAGCGGGAACGCTTCCTGGGTTTACCCCACGCTCTGGCCTCCCGGGTTGGGGGTCAGACGACAGGGAAGGATTCCGGTCGCGCCGAGGGCTTTAGCCACTGTCGATGCTAGAGTCCTTTTTGCTGTGGCGGCCGCAGGAGGTTAGATGATGCGGGAATTGCTGCGTCTGTTTTGGGATTCACCGGAGTTTAACCTGATTACCGAGGGGGTGCAGACGGGGGCCAGGCAGCAGTTAATCTACGGCCTGTCCGGCTCCCAGCGGGCCTACCTTTTGGCGGCCGTCCGGGAAAAGCTCCGGCGTCCGCTGCTGATTGTCACCGCCGACCGGACCCAGGGCGAAAAGCTCGCCGGGGACCTTGCGGCTTTTTTGGGCGAGGCGGCGGTCGGCCTGTTCCCGGCGGGGGAGGTCGTTTCCTTTGAACTGTTGGCCCGGAGTATCGAGGTCACCCGGCACAAGCTGCAGGTCCTCAGCCGCCTGGCCAAAGGAGAACTTGCGGTGGTCGTCGCTCCGGTGGGGGCCTTATTGACCCGCATGGTGCCGCCGGAAGTGTTCCGGGCGGCGGAGCTATCCTTGAAAGTTGGCCAGAGAGTGAGCCTGGAGACCGTATCGGCGGCTTTGGTTACCATGGGCTACGAACGGGGCGAGATGGTGGAGAGCCGGGGGCAGTACA
>CAZHIT010000141.1:2038-6903 GCA_964533125.1 uncultured Candidatus Sumerlaeota bacterium | reverse complement strand
GGGACCTGGATGTGCTGCAGGTGATTAGCCGGCATTCCCCGGTGCTGGTCAAACTAACAATCACCACCGCTGATGATGCGCTTTGCCGCCGGATCGAGCCCAGGGTGGCGGTGTCCTCGGAGCGGTTCGCGGCGATACGGGAGTTAAGCGACCACGGGATCTTCGCGGGGATCTTGTTGATGCCGGTCCTGCCGTTCATCGAAGATAACTGGGAGAATATCCGGGGGATAATCCGGCAGGCCAGCGACAGCGGGGCGCGGTTTATCTTCCCCGGGTTTGGGGTAACCCTGCGGGAGAACCAGCGCGACTGGTATTATCAGCAGTTGGACGCGCTCTTCCCCGGTCTGAAGGAGAAATATATACGGCAGTACGGCAATGCCTACGAATGCCGCTCCCCCCGGTCGGACGAACTCTGGGAGCAATTTCAACCGGAATGCGACCGTCTGGGTTTGTTGTACCGCATGGAGGCGATTGTCCGGGCTTACCGCGAGGGTTATTATGTCCGCCTGATCTGAGTGGTCTTCGCTGTGTCAGCAGTAGGTCTGTACCTGTGGTTTAGTCTGGGAACGCTTTGGCTTAGGAGGGATGCTGATGTCCGAACAAGAGGTGATCGCCCGGACGCCAACCCCGGTGACCGGGGAGGCGATCGGCCGGGATTTAGCGGCTTTGGGGATAGAGCCGGGGGACCGGATGGTGGTGCATTCTTCCCTGTCCAGCCTGGGATGGGTTTGCGGCGGGGCTCAGACGGTGCTCCAGGCTTTACTGCAGTCGGTTGGCCCGGCCGGGACCGTGGTAATGCCCAGTCACAGCGGGGATTGGAGCGACCCGACGGACTGGGGAAACCCGCCGGTACCGCAGGAGTGGGTGCCGCTGATTTGGGCCCAGATGCCGGCCTTTGACCCTGAGCGGACGCCGACCCGAGGGTTAGGTCGGATTGCAGAACTGTTTCGCACCTATCCTGGCACGCTCCGCTCGGCGCATCCGCAGGTATCGTTCACGGCGAACGGCCGGGATGCCGCCTGGCTCACCGCAGACCATCCGCTGACCCCGCAGTTTGGGCTGGATTCGCCTTTGGGCAAACTGTACGGCGTCGGGGCGAAGGTGCTGCTCCTGGGGGCGGGCTTCTCGTCCTGCTCCTGCTTCCATGTGGCCGAGGCGCTGGCGCCGGGGATGCCGGTGAAACGGATGGGGACGGCGATATTGGCGCAGGGGCAAAGAACCTGGCAGTGGTTTGAGGATTGTGCTTACGATTCGGATGACTTTGACCGGCTGGGGCAGGATTACGAGCTGGTCGGGCGGGTAAACCGGGGCAAGGTGGGAAACGCCCTCTGTCGTTTATTTTCGTTACGGGAAGCGGTCGACTTCGCTTGTTCTTGGCTTTCGGCCAACCGGAACTGGACAGGGCCGGAGGGGAAGGGATGAGAGAACGGTTTACGGCTGTAATCCAGCAATCCGAAGGAGAAAGCGGCGCCTATGTGGAAGTCCCCTTGGACGTGGAACGGGTCTTTGGCGCCAAAAGGGTCAAGGTGAAGGCGTGGTTTGACGGCTGTGCCTACCGGGGTTCCATCGTCCGGATGGGCGGGTGTTACCTCATCGGTCTGACCCAGGCGCTGCGGCAGGCGATTGGCAAGCAGCCCGGGGATGTGGTTGCCGTCGAAGTGGAAAAGGATACGGAGGAGCGGGTGGTTGAGTTACCGGCCGACTTAAAGCAGGCCTTGGCCCTGCATCCGGCGGCTCAGGCGGCTTTTGGCGCTCTGTCCTACACGCGCCAGAAAGAATATGTGGCGGCAATAGCGGAAGCGAAGCGGGAGGAGACCCGGGCGGCCAGGGTCGCCAGGACGATTGAGGTACTCCTGGCCGGGCAGAAATGAGGCAAGTATGATGGCGGCGAGGTGGATGAGACGATGATTATGGTCAGAGATACTCCGAATCATGCCGGGGTGGTGATCTCCGGGGACTATATGGACTTTGATGCGCTGTACGAAGCAATCCATACGGCGGTGGGAGATGAGGACGAGTACCCGGCTTACGAAGCGGCCCGGCTGCGGATTTTGGGTCTGGCGTATGATCTCCGGCACGCCATCATGGGCGACCGGGAAGTTGAGTTTGTGGATAACGGGATGGACACCGACAAGATGAAGCGGCTGGCGGTGATCACTGCCAGCAAAAATGTTTATCTGAAGATCAATATCCTCTGGCCGGAAATGCTGTTTTTAATGATGACCTTAAACGATTTTTTGTATCTCTACGCCAAGAAGCAGGCCAAGTTGGCGTATAATGTCTTTTTGGACCGGCGGAGTATCTGGGATACTTCGATTGCCCAGGTGCGAGGCTTTCAGGCCGCGGCAGCGCAGTGCCTGCAGTCGGTAGTGTCGGAAGCATCGTTTAGCCGCCTGCTGAACCTGATGAATAAGGATTATCCCTGGCATGACGGCTATCTCAGTCAGTATGTGGATGTGCTCAACATCCGCTTTATCGGCATGACCAGCGAAAAGAGGCGCAAAAGCATCCCGACCATCGCTAAACGCCTGGCGGAGTACGGGGAGGAGTACTGCCGGTTACGGGAGGAGATTTTGGCGGCGGCCCGGGAGTACGGCTGTTCGCCGGTGGAGATCGATTCCGGCGTGGATTACCCGGAGGAAGTTATCTGGTAACGTTGTTACCGTCGTCTTCGTCGGGGCAGTATCCTGACGTCAGCGAACAATGCCTGGTATTATCGGCACCGGGAACTTAGGTTGCGGACAAGCCGTCAAAGGGAGGCAACCGAATCAATTAACAGGGGTGGAATACTATGAATGCCCTGACTGGACTGCCGGTAAAGAGTTCACTGGTTACTGCGGTTCTCCTCTTGCTGGTTTGTATCGTCCTGAGCCTCAGCGGAATGGTCGAATGGATGGAATATCCGCCGGCCGTCCGCATCATGGCCGATCAGGACGGACGGCCGATCCCATGCGAGATTCTCCCGAACCAATGGAACAGGAAGGTGTACGACCGGCCGCATTATTCCGAGCTGCTGTTCGCTTCGGTCCAGGCTGGGACGGTATCGGTGGTCAATTACCTTTCGCCCATCAGTTTTGACTTCCCCGGCCGGAATCCGGACCGGGTCAGCCTGCAGGTTGATTACAACACCAATCCCATCTGGTCGTACCGAACCGAGCCGGAAACGGTTCCCCTGACCGGGCTGAGCTTTAGCCACCCGCCCCGGCCGGCCTACTCCGTCGGACCGCGGGACTGGAACGTTCGCTTCTATATCCTGACCGCGGCCTGGGGCGAGAACGAAGCGGAATATGCCTTTGCGTTGCAGTTGCTCGGGGAGCCGGCGGCCATCGCGGAAACGACGGACGGCAGCAGCATCCTCAGGTTCAACTCCGGGGAGGTGGACAGCCTGGAGTTTTCGCCCGCTAATCATCTGACCATGGTGGTGGAAGACCGGGAGCTGATTGCGCAGGTCGTGGCGCGGGTGCAGGCGGCGGCGCTGCGGCGACTGACAACGGCGGAAGCGGAAGCCGCCAAAGCGGACGAGCCCGGGGAGATTACCTTGGATGGGTTCACTTATCCGCGCGTCCTCCACCTTGATTTCCAGCGCCGGACCGGTGCCGGGGGGCAGGTTGGCAGCGAGAGCCTGAGCAGTATCCTCCTGCGGGGAGAATATCTGGTGGCAGATATGGTTTGGTATAAGCTGGCGGAGCCTCTGACCGATGCGCTGCTCGGTATACTGGCCGGGATCCACCGGTCTGCCGACGGCGCCGAGGTGACCCGGCCGGCGCTGACCATGGAGGCGGTTCGGGCACTTGCGGCCGGGGAGATTACGCCTCGGGAAATCGTCAACACCTATGTGGGCGAATCGATCACTTCCGGCATTCACAGCTTCTACACTGCTTTGCCGGATGGCTACGCCTTCATGATTGGTTACACCCGGATCGAGGAGCCAATGTATATCCGCCTGATCGACACCCGAACGGAGAAAGCGATCGACCCCACCAGCGAGTCCATCGATGCCTTTCTTAACCGGCGCGTTGACTAAACGGCAGAGGAGAGATTGTGATGCTGGAACTTCCGGAAGCGCTGGTCCTGGCCGGGCAAATCAAGACGTCCCTGAGCGGAAAGCAGATTGCCAGGGTAACTGCCGACCAGTCCCCCCACAAGTTTGCCTGGTACTGCGGCGATCCGCAAGGCTATTCTGAGCTTCTGACCGGTTTGGTGATCCGGGACGCCGCCGCCTGGGGCGGCATGGTTGAAATTTTGGCCGGTTCGGTCTCCCTGGTTTTTGGGGACGGGGTCTGCCTCCGCTTCCACGCTCCCGGCGAACCCCGGCCGGCCAAACACCAATTGCTGCTGGAGTTTGCCGACGGCTCGGGGTTGAGCGCGGCGGTGCAGATGTACGGCGGTCTGTGGTGCTTCCCAGCCGGCTCGTTTGACAATCCCTACTACCGGGGAGCCCAGGAAAAGCCTTCACCGCTAACGGAAGCCTTCGACCCGTGGTATTTTGCCGGGCTGCTGGCGGTGCCGGGGGCGGAAAAACTGAGCGTCAAAGCCTTTTTAGCGACCGAGCAGCGAATCCCCGGCCTGGGCAACGGGGTGCTGCAGGATATCCTGTATCTGGCCGGAATCCACCCGAAGAAGAAGATAGGGGCGTTAACGGATCAGGAGAAAGATACGCTTTATACAGCGATCAAATCAACGCTCGCGGCAATGGCTGACCAGGGTGGCCGGGACACGGAGCGGGATTTGTTTGGCCAGCCAGGCGGGTATGTAACCCGGATGAGTAAGAACACCGCCGGAAAGGCCTGCCCGCGCTGCGGGAGTACAGTAGTGAAGGAAAGCTATATGGGTGGGAGTGTATATTACTGCGGCGGCTGCCAGCC
>CAZHIT010000141.1:0-1994 GCA_964533125.1 uncultured Candidatus Sumerlaeota bacterium | reverse complement strand
TTGCTGGGGGCCCTGACAACCAGCGGTCAGAGCACCCAGACGATAATGAAAGAAAAGGGGAGGCAATAGTATGGAGTACAAGTGTGAACTGGTGGAACAGCCGGCGCAGCCGATCGTGTCCATCCGCACCCGCACCCCGGTCGGGGACATGCCCCAGGTATTGGGGAACGCTTTTGGATTGCTCATGGGTTACTTCGGGCAACAAAACGAGTACCCCGCAGGCGCTCCTTTCGTCGCCTATTACAACATGGACATGCAGGACCTGGATATTGCCATCGGCTTCCCGGTGGTTAGGCCTTTGCCGGATGTGGGTGAGGTCCACGGCGGGGAGATTCCGGCCGGTAAGGCGGCGGTTTGCCTGCATGAGGGGTCTTACCAACTGATTGGCGCGGCGTACGAGGCCTTGTCGGCCTGGATGGCGGAAAAAGGGTACACGCCGACGGGGCTGGTTTACGAATACTATCTGAACGATCCGGAAGAAACGCCGGAGGACGAACTGCTCACCCGGATCGTTTTCCCGTTGGTTTAGGGCGGTCGACCGCGAGCGGCAACTTAACTGCTCCCGTGTGTCTGTTCCTTTCGGGTGGCACAGGCGGTGTAATCGGTCGGGCAGGTTCATCCTAACCGGAGAGCAGTCGTCTGGCGGTCCGGTCAGCCGGATAAAGCAGGCAGTTTCGACTAATGCGGTTGACCGGGCAGACTGTATGACGCTGCCGGCAGGAGGTAAGGATGGAAAAAGAGGTCAGCTATACGCCCATAACCGCTCTGAGCGCCTTAAACCCGCTCAAGCGGAAGATACCTTACGGCTGGGACCTGAACATCTACCGGGGCTGCCAGCACGCCTGCCGGTACTGTTACGCCATGCACACTCACCCCAATGGCGGGGAGGAGGCCTTCTTTGGCGATATTTGCGTCAAAACGAACATCGCCGCCGTGCTGGAAAAGGAACTGCAGGCCGAGGGGTGGCGGCGGGAAGTGATTAATATCGGCGGGGTGACGGACAGCTACCAGCCGGCCGAGGCCAGTTATGAACTGATGCCGGCGATACTGCGGCTGCTGATTAAGTACCGGACCCCGGCGATTATCTCGACCAAATCGGCGCTGATTTTGCGGGATTTTGACCTGATCGATGAGCTGTCCCGCCTGACCTATATCAATGTCGCCGAGACCGTGACAACCATGGATGAGGATATAAGAGCATTGATCGAACCCGGTTCGGCCAGTTCGCTGGAACGCTTCCGGGTGTTGCGGGAGTTTCGGAAGACAAACGCCAGCACCGGATTGCATGTGATGCCGATTATCCCGTACCTGACAGACAGCCGGGACAACTTTGAGCAGATGTTTGCGCTGGCCAAAGAATGCGGGGTGGATTATGTGCTGCCGGGTACGCTCTACCTGCGGGGCCGGACCCGGCCGTACTTCCTGCAGTTTTTGGCGCAGCATTTCCCGGCGGTGCGCACGTCGTATGACCATCTGTATGTCACCGGGGGGGCGGACAAGACCTACAAGGATGGGCTGTATGCGATGGTTAACGAGCTCCGGGACCGGTATGGCCTGAGCAGCAGTTACACCAAACCGATGCGGGAGAAACTGGCCCAGGGGAAAGCGGCGAAGTGAGCCCGGACGGGCTTGTCTTACTGCACTCTGCGTATAGAACGGGTCGCACCGGTCAGGATGGAGCTAAGAAAGAAGAAGAGCGGACCGGTTTGGCCGGCCGGATTCTCTGCCGGTGAAGGTACGGATCTATCCGGTCGTCCAATATAGATGGCAATATCGACAGACAGGATGTGAAGATTATGGACCGGGATCGGCTGATGGAGCGCTATAAAGCTTTGCAGGCGAATGTGACGCAAAGACACTATGCTTTCCAGAAATTAATCGCTTTTCTGGAACACCAAACCGAATGGCTGACCACGCCGGCCAGCACGCGGTTTCATTTATGCGAACCGATGGGCCTGTTGGCACATTCGGTCAATGTGGCCGAGACGATGCTG
>CAZHIT010000140.1:0-6917 GCA_964533125.1 uncultured Candidatus Sumerlaeota bacterium | reverse complement strand
TATTGGTACGTAATAACCGCATAACCCACAAAACGCGAGGATCGGGCCGCCTCCCGGACCAATAGTTCTGCCAAGAGAGAAAATGCCGCAGGCTGGGAGCATTTTCGCAGACGGTCCGGCGGCTTTCACCCGGGAGCGGCAGCGCTGAACGGATTACCAGTAGGGGCTGACGGAGGGCATCGTTAACGGCCGCCAAAGTGTTTGCTTGGGCAGGAACAGGGGTGGTACCGCGGGGGTTTGTGGCCTTCGTCCCGTTTGGGGCGAAGGTTTCTTGCTTTTCCGGTTATAATGACGGTAAAGACCGAGAGTGGGGAGGAGAAGTATGGAAGAAAGACTGGAAGCTATCCGCAAGCTATGCCTCGCGGCCGTGCAAGCGGCGGAGACCGACGAAGCGCTGCAAAATGTCCGGCAGGTGTATCTGGGGAAGAAAGGCGAGCTGTATTTAATCCTGAAGGACCTCGGCAGGCTGCCCGAGGCGGAAAAGAAGAACGTCGGCCGCCTCGCGAACGAAATCAAGACCGCCTTGGGTGAGGCCATCGACCGCCGGGAACTGGAGCTGACCGACGCTGCCTCGATTCTTACTGGCGTGCCGGACCTGACCCTGCCTGGTCTAAAACCGGCGGCGGGGGGCCTGCACCCGATTACCCAGATGTGCTACGACCTAAACGACGCCTTCCTTTCGCTCGGGTTTGAGGTGTTTGTTGAAGACGACATCACGAGCGAGCGCTACGCCTTCGATAACCTTAACTTCCCCCCCGAGCATCCGGCGCGGGAATCGATGGACACCTACTGGCTCGCTGGTCTTGAGAACGAGCGCGGGGCGAAGCGCCTCTGCCTGCGCCCGCACCTGACCGGGGCCAGCGTCCGCTACCTCAAAGCGCACGGGGCGCCGGCGCGCTTCGTTTATCCCGGCCGGGTGTACCGCAACGAAAAGACCGATGCGCGCCACGAACGGGCCTTCTTCCAGTACGAGGCGCTCATCGTCGACAAAGACTTTTCCTTTGCCTCTGGGAAACTCCTGGTTAAGACGATCCTGGAGCGGGTCTTCGGGCGCGCCGTCGACGTCCGGATGCGGGTGGGGTTCTTCCCCTTTGTGGAACCGGGGTTTGAAATCGACATGAAATGTTTGGTTTGCGGTGGCGTGGGCTGCCGGGTCTGCAAACACGTCGGCTGGATCGAAGTGATGCCCGGCGGAACCCCTCACCCGAATGTACTCAAGGCGGCCGGGTTGGATCCGGCGATTTGGTCGGGCTTTTACATCAACATCGGGCTCGACCGCCTGGTCATGATGCGCTACGGCGTCGATGATGTCCGCCTGTTTCACAGCGCGGACCTCCGCTTCCTGAGTCAGTTCAAGTAAAGCGAGGTAAGAGAGAATGAAATTATCGCTAAACTGGATTCGCGAATACGCCGACCTGCCGGCGAACCTGACCATGGACCAGCTCGCCTACGACCTGACGATGCGGACGGTCGAGGTGGAAGGGGCGGAGAACCCGGCTGAGGCCCTGCACAAGGTTGTGACCGGCACTATCCTGGCGGTGGAACCGCACCCGAATGCCGACCAGCTGCGCGTCTGCCAGGTAGACATCGGTACCGGTAAACCCAGCGCTATCGTCTGCGGCGGGACGAATTTGCGCGCCGGCCAGATCGTCGTCGTGGCGGTGCCGGGGGCGATGGTCAAATGGCACGGTCAGGGTGACCCGGTCGAGATTAAGGCGACCAAGCTCCGCGGGGTGGAGAGCCAAGGGATGATCTGCGCCGCGGGCGAACTGGGGTTAGAGGACCTGTTCCCGGTTACCGGTGAACGGGAGATCATGGACCTGACCGGCTGGGAGGCCAAGCCCGGTACCCCGGTGGCCGAGGTCCTGGGGCTAAACGACTTCATCCTCGAAATCGACAACAAATCGCTCACCAACCGCCCGGACCTCTGGGGCCATTACGGAATCGCCCGTGAACTCGCGGCGATCTACGGGGTTGCGCTCAAACCCCTGCCGGCCTTGGAAGTGCCGGCGGGAATCCCGGCCTTCCCCGTGGATGTACGGGACACCAAGCACTGCCGCCGTTACGCCGCCCTGGTTTGTGCCGGGTTGCAGACTGCACCTTCGCCGTACTGGCTGCAGCTTAAAATCTGGAAGGTGGGCATGCGCCCGATCAATAACCTGGTGGACATCACCAACTGCATCATGCTCGCGACCGGCCAGCCAACCCACGGCTTTGATCGGAACCATATCGACGGCGGCATCGTGGTCCGCCCGGCCCAAGCGAACGAAAAGTTGGAGCTGCTCGACGGCACCTTAATTGATCTAAACGGCGACGACTTGCTGATCGCGAGCGAGACCATCCCGGTGGGGCTTGCGGGGATTATGGGCGGCAAGCACGATTCCATCCTCCCGGAAACGACGGAGATGGTGCTGGAGCTTGCGAACTTCGATCCGCTCTCCACCCGCCGTACCACCCAGCGCCTCGGGGTCCGGACCGAAGCCTCGGTCCGCTACGAAAAGAGCATCGACACCCAGCGGATCGACCAG
This sequence comes from uncultured Candidatus Sumerlaeota bacterium, assembly GCA_964533125.1. GTDB lineage: Bacteria > Bacillota > SLNR01 > SLNR01 > JBMNPB01 > CAZHIT01. The sequence goes on along the minus strand of CAZHIT010000140.1, from coordinate 4,389 downwards.
GCCCTGGGCGTGGCCGGTTGGCTGCTCCGGCAGGTGGTGCCGACGGCCCGGATTGAAGCCTTTACCGACATTTATCCCGTGCCGACGGAGACGGCGCCGATAGATGTCCCGCTGGCTTTTCTGAATAAGCGCCTCGGCCGGGAACTCACGCCGGTACAGGTGGCCGAAAACCTCGAGCGGTTGGGTTTTGGCACGGAATACGCGGACGGGGTCTTCCGGGTGCAGGTGCCGTCCTGGCGCGGAACCGGGGATGTAGCGGTGCAGGACGACATTCTCGAAGAAGTGGCCCGCATGATCGGTTACGAGAATTTCTCCTTCATCCCGCCGCAGGTGGCGCTGACGGGTGCGGTCAACCAGCGCAAGGTCAGTACCGACCGGGCCATCCGCGAGTATCTGGCCTTCCGCTGCGGGATGCAGGAAATTTTCACCTACCCTTGGCTGGATGAAAAATACATCGAAGCCGCCGGCATCCCTCAGGCCGCCTGCCTGTCGCTCGCGACCCCGCCGTCGCCGGAGACTGCGTATATCCGGCCTTCGCTCATTCCGGGGATGCTGGAGAGCATCGCGGGCAATGTCCGCTATTTCACCGCATTCCGGTGCTTTGAATTGACCCAGGTTTTCCGCGCCGGCGAAACCCACCCGAGCGACGCCGACGAAACCCTGCCCCTGCAGGAACGGTACCTTGCGGCCTCCTTCGTCGGAGAAGACGCGCTCACCCTGTTCCGGGAAGCAAAGGGCGTGCTCGAGCAACTGCCGCGGATTGCCCAGGTCGAGCCGATCGGTTTCGGGCAGGTGGAAAAGCCGGCCTGGGCCGACAGCAAAGCCTGGCTGAACATCCTGGTGGGGGACGCGGTCATCGGTTCGCTGGGGGTCCTCTCGCTGAAGGCGACCCGTCTTGCGGGGATCAAACGCTCGCAGGCGGCTCTCCTGGAAGTGAATGTGGAAAAACTCCAACCCCTGCCGTCGCGCCAGAATCACTTTGAGCATCTGCCCCAGCTGCCGCTGGTGGAGCAGGACCTGTCGATTCTGATTGCTGATTCGGTAAAATGGACTGAGATCGAAGCGTTGGTTGCTAAGCAGGTGGCCCGCTGCGAGTTCATCGGCGAATACCGCGGCGTGCAGGTACCCGCGGGCAAAAAATCGCTCACCTTCCGGGTGTGGCTGGATGGGGGAGAAAAGACGCTCACCGCCGAGGAGATTGAGCCGAAGATGCGCGGCATTGTCGCGAGCATCAGCGAGAAGCTGGGCGGGGAGATGCGGGGGTAGCTCCGTAAGATCAGATCAGCCGTCAGGTGATGGCGATAGACTGAAGGTAACGCAATTAGACAAAACCGCTTCGTGTGATGCGAAGCGGTTTTGTCTTTGGAATTGAAAGAGCAGATGGAGAGGGTTAATCGGGCATCGGTCCGGGATCTGGACGGAACGGCTCCCGCCCGGGAAACATATATCTTTGTTCTGGGTTGAGCGGCACGGCAGGCAAGCCGTCTGATCTCTTTTTGCCGGCTGACGCTCAGGAAGGTTTTATGGCGCGCTTCAGTTCCTCAATGCCCGTGATTGGCGACCGGCAGGCGAAGTTCTCGCAGATATACACGGTCGGTTTACCATCCACCGCTGCGTAGTCTTTCACCAGGGGAGCGACCTCGGCCAGGCGGCGCGTGGGCTCGCCATAAAGGAGGGAGACGGCAAAAGGAAGGTAGGTATCCCGGAGCACCTGGAGGAAGCTATCGGTTTCCCCATCATGCTGGTCGCTGACGACGACGATTTCCTGGCTGTTGGACGCGGCGAACAGGTAAGCCATGAGGAAGAAGGAGTGTGCCAGCAGGGACCGCGCCACACTGCCGCCAAAGGTGTTAAATTGCTGCTGGGCCTTTTCCTCCAGCTCGTAGCGGCCGGTGAGGCGGGCCAGGCGCAGGAAGTTGAGGGTGGCCACCGAGTTCGCGGCCGGGGTTGCCCCGTCGTAGATTTCCTTCGGCCGGGCGATGAGGGCTTCGGCGTCGCTGCCGTAGAGGAAGAGTCCGCCTGCCGTTTCGTCCCAGAACAGGCGGAGCAGGTCATCATTGAGCTGCAGGGCCTGGCTTAAGTGTTCCGGCGTATAGGTAGCTTCGTACAGTTCGATCAAGCCCCAGATGAGGCAGGCGTAGTCCTCGGCGTAAGCGGGGTTGGCGGTTTCACCGGCCCGGTAGCGGGCCTGTAGGCGGCCGTTTTTTACCACATGGCGAAGGATAAACTCTGAGGCTTTGGCTGCGGCGGCAGCGTATTTTGGTTCGCCGAGAATGCGGGCGCCAAGAGCCAGCGCGGCGATCATCAGTCCGTTCCAACCGGTCAGGATCTTGTCGTCCTTGAAGGGGTGGATGCGCCTTTCGCGGTGCCGGAAGAGGATGTCGCGGCTGCGGGCTACAAACTCCGGCTCCGGTTCTAAGCCAGAATGTCCGATCAGATTGGGGATGCTGCCGCCTACGAAGTTCCCGCCCGGGGTGATATCGTAGCGGGCGCAGAACTTCTCTCCGTCGGCTTCACCCAGGAGCTGTGTCACTTCTTCTGGTGACCAGAGATAGAATTTCCCCTCCTCGCCCTCGGAATCAGCGTCCTCCGCGGCATAGAAGCCCCCCTCCGGCGCAGTCATCTCCCGTTCCACGTAGGTGAAGATCTGCCGGGCGACGGCGGCGTAGAGCGGTTTATGGGTGGCCTGGTAAGCCTCGAGGTAAGCGATGGCCAGCAGCGCGTTGTCGTAGAGCATCTTTTCGAAATGGGGCACCAGCCACTGCCGGTCGGTGGAGTACCGGGCAAAGCCAAAGCCGATATGGTCATAAATGCCACCTTGGTACATGGCGCTCAGGGTGGTTTCGACCATGGCCAGCGCCACCGCTTCCCCGGTATTGTGCCAGTGGCGCAGCAAAAAGAGCAGGTTGTGGGGGGTAGGGAACTTGGGGGCGGAGCCAAAGCCGCCGTACCGGGCGTCAAAATTCCGCCGGAAGGCCGAAAATGCCTGGCGGTCGGTATCCGGCGGGAGCGCTTCGGCTTCGGTGTCGGCAGCGGACTGCCGGCGGACCAGGGCAGCGATTTCGGCGCCGGACTGCAGCAGTTCTTCCCGCCGGTCCGCCCAGAGCTTATTGATATTCGCGAGCAAAGTCAGGAGCCCAGGCAGGCCCATCCGGTCGTGCTTGGGGAAATAGGTGCCGGCAAAAAAGGGCAGGCGCTCCGGGGTCAGTATTACGGTCAGCGGCCAACCGCCCCCGCCGGTAAGAGCCTGGCAGACGGTCATGTAGATATGGTCGATATCCGGGCGCTCTTCGCGGTCCACCTTGATGGCCACGAAACTGGCGTTTAGTCGTTTCGCCACTTCCTCATCTTCAAATGATTCCCTTTCCATCACATGGCACCAGTGGCAGGTGGAGTACCCGATGGAGAGGAAGATGGGCTTGTCTTCGTCTTTCGCTTTTTGGAACGCCGCGTCACCCCAGGGATACCAGTCCACGGGGTTATGGGCGTGCTGGAGCAGGTAGGGGGATTTTTCCTTGATCAATCTGTTGGCGGCTGCGTTGGTTTTAGCCGGCATAGGCATCTCCTCCCGGTTATTTTTTCTTTATTCTGCCCTAAACACAGGAAGGATACCAGAAAAGGTTCGCCTCTGGTTATATCAGCCAAGCGGGTACATACCAGTTTTTTTATCAATCGGGAGCAGATTGCTCAGCATACACACTACCGCCCCGGTTCCAACCTCCAGCTGGTATTGCTCCAACGCGCCAAATTGCTCCGGCGCAGCGACCGGATCAAGCACCTTAAAATGCTTGATCGCTTCCGAGCCGGGTGACGCCGCTTTTTTGATCTCGATGGGATACAGCGCGCCGTCATAATGCAGCAGCAGGTCGATCTCTTTTTTATCCTTATCGCGGTAATAGAAAAGGGGCGGTTCTTTCGCCGCATAAAGGTAACTTTTATAGATTTCGGAGAAAACCCAGCTTTCAAAAAACGAACCGGCCATGGCGCCCCGCTCGAGGACCTCTGCGCTTCGCCATTTGAGCAGGTAGGCGCAAAGCCCTGTATCCGAAAAATGCAGGAGAGGCGTTTTCACCATCAGTTTCAGAATGTTGCTGTGATACGGTTGGACCAACGCCACCATCCGGGACGAAATCAGAATGGAAAGCCACTTTTTCGCCGTGGAGGCGCTTATCCCTGTATCCTTGGCCAACTCGTCGTAAATAATCGGCTTTCCGGTCCTCGCTGCGGCCGCAACAATGAAGTTATAGAAGGTTATTTCGTCCGCTGCCTGGGTCAAATCTTTGATACTCCGTTGCAGGTAGCTGTTGATGTATGAAGAAAAAAAGTCTCCAGGTTGATGGCATCATCCGAATACAGAGCTGGCATCCCGCCCCGGAAGATGCGCTGACA
>CAZHIT010000139.1:6684-7010 GCA_964533125.1 uncultured Candidatus Sumerlaeota bacterium | reverse complement strand
GCCAGGAGCCGGGCAAACTAGTCCCGCGGGTCAGCCAGACCGCGAAAATCCTGTACACCATCTACACGGTGATTACCCTTGTAGAGTTTATCCTCCTGATGCTGGCGGGCTTAGGTTGGTACGACGCCATCAACCACACCTTCTCGACCATGGGCACCGGCGGCTTTTCCACCATGAACGCTTCGGCCGGCGCGTTCGCGAATCCCACGGCGGAATGGATAATGGCCGTCTTCATGTTCATTGCCGGCGCCAATTTCTCTCTCTATTACGGAGTTCGGCACGGCAACTTCCGCTCGCTCTGGGAAGACAGCGAGTTCCGGTTTTAT
>CAZHIT010000139.1:0-6674 GCA_964533125.1 uncultured Candidatus Sumerlaeota bacterium | reverse complement strand
GGTATCCCTGGCGATCGTCCTGATTACCGCCAACATTATTGGGCCCTACAGCGGGAATTGGATCAAAGCGATCCGGGACGCCGCTTTCCAGGCCACCTCCATTGTCACCACCACCGGGTTGACGACCTTGGATTATGAAATCTGGCCAGCCTTCAGTAAGATGGTCCTCTTTCTCCTCATGTTTATGGGGGGCTGCGCCGGATCCACCGGGGGTGCTATGAAACAGATCCGGATTCTCTTGGGCTTAAAAGCCGTCCGGCGGGATATGCATAATCTGATCCACCCCCGGGCGGTCACGCCGATTATGGCCAGCGGCAAGGCGGTGCCGGAAAGCATCGTCCGCGAGGTCATGGGCTTTATTTTCCTGTACTTCCTGATCTTCGCGGTTACTTCCCTCATCCTGCTGACCCAAAATATGGACCTGATCAGCGCCACTTCAGCCGTCGCGGCGACCTTGGGCAATGTCGGTCCCGGGTTTAATCTGGTCGGACCAGCGATGAACTACGGCGGCCTGACCACCCTCACCAAAGCCCTGCTCTCGGCCTGTATGCTGCTGGGGCGGCTGGAGATCTACTCGCTCCTCATATTGGTAATGCCGGGCTTCTGGCGGAAATAGGGGGCAAACGGCCCAGTCCCCGGAAAACGGTTGACGCCGTTTTCCTTTTTTATGGCCCCGGCCGGCGAGCCGGGAGGCGGACAGCGAAGGGCAATATGGCTGCCTGCGCCCACGCCGTTCTGGACGGCCGGGGACATGAAACCGGATCAAACGGGGCATAATGCTCCATAAAAACACAAAGGATGGTCGGTTTGAAGACAATACCGGGGGGCGCAGCCCTCGCACTAGACCTGACCGGGGCAGTAACGGGAGAAGAAGGAATCGAAACAGTCGAAAGGCGGCTGGCGGAGAGCATCGACGGGAGCAGCGGAACCCTGCAGCAGATGGGTGCGCAGATGCTTGGCGCCGGCGGGAAAAGGATCCGGCCCCGACTGGTGCTAGCCAGCGGGCTGGTCTACGCTGGCTTATCCGAGGCGCTGATCGAAGCCGCGACCGCGGCCGAACTCATCCACATGGCCACCCTGGCCCACGATGACGTGATCGACGCGGCCGCACTGCGGCGCAGCCAGCCTTCCCTAAACCACGTCTGGGGTAACCGGTTTGGCGTTCTGTTCGGCGATTCCCTGTTCGCCCGCGCCTTTACCAACCTCGCCCAGCACCGCCTGTACCCCTGCCTGGAGCTGATGCTGCAGGCGATTGACAGTATGTGTACCGGTGAGATTCTGCAAGCCGAGCACAGCCGGGCCGGCGCCCTCAGCCTGGACGCTTACTACCACCAGATCCGTCTGAAAACCGCCGCTTTTATGCAGCGCTGCTGTGAGTCCGGGGCGGTCATCGGCGGGGGCGACGCCGCCGGGGTGCACGCGCTGGGCCAGTACGGTCTGCACCTGGGGCTGGCCTTCCAAATCATGGATGATATTCTGGATTACTGCGGCGACCCGGCAGCCATGGGTAAAGCCAGAGGCGAGGATTTCCGCCAGGGGATTCTGACCTTACCCGTGCTTCTGCTGCACGAGAGCCAGGGCGGCCGGGCGGTCATCGAAGCTGTTTTGGCGCGCCGCGACTACAGCGAGGCGGAACTGGTCCAGGTTACCGGTTTACTGCACAGTTCCGGCGCGATGGATGGCGCACGTCAAATCGCCGCTTCCCATCTGGAAGCGGCTAAACATCAGCTGAAAACTTTGCCGGCGACGGCGGCCACGGCGTATTTAGCGGCGCTGGCCGAGGCCGGCAAGGCCCGGACCAGGTAATCCTTTACAGCCGGCCGGTCTGCCGCAAGCTGGCACAGATTTGGCCGTAGAGCCGCGCCTGGCTGCCCCCAGCCCGCCACAGTTCCCGATTGATCCGCCGGTTACCGGCCCCGCCGGCCTTCGGGTCGGTCAGGTACAGCGCGAGGAGACCCCGGATGACCGAGTGGTGAAACTCTTTGGCGCACAAACCGTCGGTGTGGCTGAAAGACTTCTGGACGAAATATGCGAGCCGCCCGGCCATCTGCTCCGGGGAAGAATAGTAGCTGACCAGGTTTAAGTCCCCGTGCCGGCGGTCCTCGGCGGCGTCGATATAGTAATCCAGCAGGATATGGAGGCCGCATACCCAAGGGAAGTACGACTGCGTTAGCTCATTTACCTCCGCCGGGCTCAGGTCCGGCGTTTGCGCTGCGGCCAAGAGGAGGAAGATTCCGAGCGTGGACCCGACCGCTGCCGCTATTTCCCACCATTCGAGGTTTGGGTATTCAGATTGGAGCGTTACTGCCCATTGCCGTAAATGCTCCTCCCGGACACTTGCGGGCATATGCTTGTAGGCCTGCAGGCAGGTATAGTGCCGGACAAAGTTCTGCATCGGCTCCGCCACCGCGCGATAAGCGGGCAGCCGGCGGACCTGCGCCTGGCAGGCGGCCACCAGAGCGGAGAGATAGCGGTCTTCCCGGTAGGGATAGCCGTGGTAGTAGTCTGCTATCCGACACCCGGGATCCACGGCCGCGGCCATAGCCTGGTGCAGTCCAAAGAAGGCGGCGTCATCCGTTACCCCCACCCGGTCGCAGAGGTTATCCAGATAATCGCTGATCGTCTGGAAGGCGACGATGAAGGAAACTGATGCCTCCCACCCGGCACCCGGATACAGGGCGTAGATACTGCCGCCCAGGGCGTGAAACCGCTTATCACGCAAACTCGCCAATGCTTGCCGGCGCAACTGCTCATCTTCGATGGCCTCAGCCCACCCGGTCCACTGCGCCAGCAATGCGTCGACCTGGGGCCACACCCGCCGGACGTATTTCGAAATCAGCCCAAGACCACCGGTGCTGACGCTGACCACCTCTACTCACCCTTTAGTTTACCCGTCACCCCCGGCAAACCACGCGCCGGATCCCAACCGAAACCAAAAGCGCATCGCCAGGCCCGCCAGGCTTGGCCGGTACGCTTTCGTGCCGGGCGGAACAGCCACCGGCAACCGCCGGGTGCTGCCGCTCCCGGGACTATCCCGCCGTCACCGTCCCAGCTGGACCAGACCATGAACTGACCCGCCGGGCCATCCCTTCCCCCGCGCCGGTTTAGATCACCCCGGTGGAAACCGAATGGCGGCTGGGGAAGGTATGCAGTTTGGCCCGTTCGAACTGCAGGAGCGATTCCCGCTTCGCGAGCACTTCTTTTTCCCATTCCCCAAGCTTCACCCGGATCGCCTCCCGGTAGATTGGGTTAAGCTGCATCGCGATCGTGTCCCCGGGCGCGGCGGCCTCCCGGTCCGGCCGCAGAACCGCCGGCGGCCGGATTTCCTCCCCGGTGAGGGTTTGCAGAAAAGCGGCAAAATCGTTTTTCATCACCCCCAGGCCGGTTTTCGCCTGCAGCTGTTCAATACTGTCGCTCGTTTCCAGGATCATCCGGGCGGAACTGATTTCGTGCAGGAGTATCTCTGCCTCACCCTGGCTGCGGCATCTTCGGCGGAGCATCGCCATCTCTCCTTTGTTCGGTAGTTCCCCAAGCGGCCGGCCGAAGCCGGTCATATTCTCATCCTTACCAGCAAAGGATATATTTCCCAGATACCAATAATAATATACCTACCGGATTTTTTTGTCCGTCGAACGGCATCCGCCCGGGGATTTTTCCCTCCACAGCTTTTGGGGAAATCCGACAATCCCCCCTGATCCGGCCTCATTTCGCACTCCCCGCCCCGAGCCGCGGTTTACCCTCCACGAAAAACCGGTCAGCCGCGCTAACCTGAACCCAGCGCCATATTTTCCCTGTCGACAAACGAGGAACAGGTAACGGGAGGCCAGATTGCCGCGTCGGCCCACGTCACCAGTCTATCAGCCGCAGCGCCCGGTCTTTGTTTTGTCCTGGGTGAATCTGCATCCCCGTTCGGCTGGCCTCCTTGCAATGACGTTTTCCATTGTCTGGCTGCTTTCAGGCGTTACCCACTGGACGGCGGCGGCTGGACAAGGTGTCATTGCTGTTGTTTTGTGACCATGCTTGCCGGATACAAAAACCAAAGGCTGCCCGCATTTCGGAGCAGCCTGGGTTCAGACTCTTATGTATTTACCGTCGGTCCGCCGGCTTCAGTTGGCGTTTAGCTGCATCCGCAGCTTATCGGAGACCGTGGCGATGAACTCAGAGTTGGTGACCTTGCCCCGCCCTTCGGCCGCGCTGCCGAACAGGCTGCTGAGCAGTTCCATATTACCCCGGCTCCAGGCGATTTCGATGGCGTGCCGGATCGCCCGCTCCACCCGGTTGGGGGTCGTCGAAAAGCGCCGGGCCACGGTGGGGTACAACTCCTTGGTGACCGCCCCCAGCAAGCCGATATCGCGCACGACCAGCATAATCGCCTCCCGCAGGAACTGGTAGCCCTTGATGTGCGCCGGGACGCCGATATCGTGGATGACATTGGTGACCACCTCATCGAGGCTCTGCGCTTTGACCGCCGCCACCGGTACCCGGGAATGGACACAGGTCAGCTGCCGGACCCGCTGGATGAGGGTATCCAGATTAAACGGTTTAAGGAGGAAATAGTCGACCCCCAGGTCCAGCACCCGCTGGGTAATACTTTCCTGGCCAAAGGCGGTGAGCATAATCACCTTGGGGCGGTGGGGCAGGTGCATCTGAGCCATCTGCTCCAGCACGCCGATTCCATCCAGATAGGGCATGATAATATCCAAAATGAGGACGTCCGGATTCTTCCCAGCCAGCAGTTTCACCGCTTCGGTGCCGTTGGCGGCCACTCCGACCAACTCGATATCCGGGAGCACCGCAAAACTCTCTTCCAGCAGCTGGCTGATCTCGCGGTTGTCATCGGCTACCAGGACTTTGATCTTCTTCTGTTCCATCCTTGATCCCACCTTATCTGGTATTTTCCCGCCTTTTCTCTAACCTTGTGCCGGACGCCGGAGCCGGGCGGACATTATCCGCGCTCCGGGCCTTCCCGCGCATTTGTCTTCCACCCTTTCGCCATTTAGGGCCGATTATCGCCTCCAAGCCGCTGCCGGTGTTCTATCTTCCGCTTAACTAATATTATAGCGGGCGGGCAGAGAGAAAAATGGTGCAATGTGTCGGGCCCCAAAAATAAATTCGCCAGCCGCCGGGTCATCCGGGGGCTGGCAACAGGCAAGACAGCAAGGCGCCCAGGGCCGGAAAAAGCGGCTGCGGCGGCGTTAAACCCGCCCCATGACGATCATCGCGAGCAGGTAAGTATTCAGGCCGGCGATGAGGGCGGTGATTAACCACCCGACATGATTCGTCAAAGGGCGGTTGACCAGGCTGCCCATAATCTCCCGCCGCCCAGTCAGCAGCAGCAAGGGCACGATCGCCACTGGCAGGGCGAAGCTGAGCATCGCCTGGCTCACGACCAAGGCCTGCATCGGGTTCACCCCCAGGCCGATAACGACCATCGCCGGCGCCATGGTGGCCAGGCGGCGCACCGCCGAGGGCAGTTTGACCTGGACGAAACCGTCGATAATCGTCTCCCCGGCCATCGCTCCGACCGCGGCGGAGGACAGGCCGGCGGCCAGCAGGGCGATGGCGAAGGCGACCCCAGACAGGTTCCCCAGCAGCGGCAGCAGCGACTGGTGGGCCTGCTCGATCGAGTCCACCCGGATTCCCTGCGGGTAGAATACGGCGGCGGACACGATGACCATGGCGGCGTTGACCACGAAGGCGATGTTCATGGCTAAGGCCACATCGATCTGCTCCAGCCGGTAGTGCCGGCGTTTTACCGCCTCATCCGTGGAATGATTGCGGCTTTGCACCAGCTGCGAGTGGAGGAAGATCACGTGCGGCATCACCGTGGCCCCCAGCATCCCCACCGCAATCAGCACCGCCTGACCGTCCGGCAGCGAAGGCAGCAGCGTATGACGCCCGACCGCAGCCCAGTCCGGTTTGGCCAGCAGCAGCTCCAGGCTGTAGGCGGCGCAGATTACCCCCACCATGGCGGTAATGATGATTTCGATTACCCGCTGCCCGTAGCGCTGGGCCCAGGTAATGACGAAGGTAATGACCCCGGTGAGAAGACCGGCCCAAGGCAGCGACAGCCCGAACAGGAGATACAAACCCAGCGCTCCCCCCAAAAACTCCGCCAGGGTGGTCGCCATCGCCGCCAGCACGCCGACCACCCAGAAAAACCAGTTCAGCCGCCGGGAAAAATGGCGGGCGCACATCTGGGGCAGGCTGGCCCCGGACGCGATCCCCAGTTTGGCCGACAAACACTGGAGGAAAATCGCCATCAGGTTGCTCCAGAGGATGACCCACACCAGGGTGTAATTGAAATACGAGCCGCCGCTGATATTGGTCGCAAAATTGCCTGGGTCGACGTAGGCCACGCTGACCACAAAGGCCGGGCCCAGATACCGCAGCAGGTGACCGGCCCGCTGCCGCAGGAGAGCCCCACCGGCGGCCGGCCGGACACCCTGACCCTGGCTTGGAATGGCTAAACTGTCAACTTCGCTGCTCATGCTCCTGCCCCTAGCCACCGGCAAAATTGTTGCCCGCCCCGAATGCTCTTAGCGGCAGGTAACTTATTCCGGTAGTCCATCCTATGGTTGGCGGGCATTTATGGTGACCAGGCGCATAAATCTTAGTAGTCACGTTTTTTGGGGGTGGGCTATTGCCAGATGAACATTTTCATACCTTCGGGG
>CAZHIT010000138.1:0-7017 GCA_964533125.1 uncultured Candidatus Sumerlaeota bacterium | reverse complement strand
CGTTACCTTCCCCCGGCGTTCCCAATCACCATCCGGCCCCTGCGCACGATTGATACATGGCAAAGAAGTACTGCCAGGCGGGCCGGCGCGGCGTCCGGCCCCGCCGCCAACCTTCACGCTAACTCCACATTTCATCCACGCTTTCCCCAAACCAATCGGTTAATCTGAATACAACCAGGTCCTGCACCTGGACCAATTAATCGGTGATTCCATGCTACTCCTCATATTGGCGGCCAGCCCGCCACTCGCGGCCGTACTCAACCGGCCGCTTTTTTGTTATTTCCCAAGGTTAACCAAAACCCACGACCGCCGGCAGGGAATAGCCCGGCCCTTGTCGAAATTTGTACTAATGTGCATTATCGCAAAGAGGGAGTGATCCCATGCCCAAAGCCGCTTCCCTTCTCCTCCTCCTGGCCCTGGTTTTTACCGGTCTCGCAGGCTGCACCCCCACCCCGGCGCCCATCCCCACCCCAACGCCGGAGCCCGAACCGACGCCCCCGCCGGCGCCGCTCGTGATTACCACCCGGACCGTGCAGCGCAGCACCGACAATATCACCGTCGACCTCCAGATCCCCGTCCTGAGCGGTCTTGCGGACACCGCACGCCAGGACGAGCTGAACGCCGACTTCGCCGCCACCGCCGCCGCCTTCGCCGACGGTTTGGAGGAACAGGCCGACGCCGACGCCGAGTTTGCCGCGGCCGAAGGATTTGAGTTTCGCCCCTACGACGCCCGGACGATGTTTAATGTCCCCTATAACCGGGACGGACGCTTCAGCCTCACCGTCACCTACTCCGACTACACCGGCGGCGCCCACGGGATGTACGCCCGGGCGACCCTAAACCTCGATACCGCCACCGGCAATGAACTCACCCTGGCCGACCTCTTCCCGGACGACCCGGACTACCTCCGCACCATCCGGGACGAACTCCTCCGCCAGATCACCGCTGAGCCCGACCACTACTTCCCCGACGCGGCCGAATCCCTGGCGACCATCCCCGCCAATCAGTCCTTCTACCTCCAGGGTGACACCGTCGTCGTCTATTTCAGTCTATACGAGATCGCCCCCTACGCCGCCGGGATGCCCGAGTTCGTCATTCCCCTGCCGCCGGCTGACTAGGCGGCACCCCAAGGCACCCGCGGGAACTCTCCTCCGGGGGACGGGGCGAACCCAGAGCTTTACCCGGCACGCTTGCGGGCAGAGGGTCAGGAGCGTTCGCAGCGGCCAGCCCCGGCGCCGGATTAACCCAGCCAGACCCCGCGCTTTCGCTGTCGGGCTAAAGCGCGGTGGACAATAAGCCAGGACCGGCCGGGCCAAGCGCCGCGGCTGGGTTTCGCCATGAGCTAACTGCTGCTTGCGAGCGTGGTTCGCGGGCCGACCCGGGACGCCTCTGCCACCGCACCGGCCCAGCCCGCGATTATCCTCATGCCGCCGTCCAATTTCGCCCCGGATGGCTGTTTCGCTTTTTGGCGAACCCGTCTCCGGCCGTCAGCCTCAGGTTCCCTCTGGTGCTCAGTTCTAAGCCGATCGGCCGCCCTTGCCACCATCGTTATTCCCCGATTGGCCATCCCGGGCCGGCCGCGCGCCGCCTGACCGATGCGGTTGCCGGCTGGCTGCCTACCCCTTCTGGTAAGGCTGACCAAATATCGAAGGAGGCAGATGTTATGGAGTTTAAGTAGGTCTTCACCCCCGGGCTGGCGCAATGCTCCTACGTGATCGGCGGCAAAGGCGCCTGTGTGGTCGTCGACCCCATGCGCGATGTCAAACCCTATCTCCAAATCGCCGCGACGCTCGGCCTCCCGATCAAGGGCATCATCGAGACGCATCTGCACGCCGACTTTGTCTCCGGTCACCTGGAGCTAGCGGAACTGACCGGCGCGACGATTTATATTACCAAACAGGCCAACGCCGCCTTTGCGCACGTGGCCCTCGAAGATAATGAGGAGTTCGTCATTGACACCCTGCGCTTTAAAATGCTCTCTACCCCTGGCCATACCCCCGGCAGCTCGATCTTCCTCGTGTCCGATCTCGAACGCGGCCCCGAACCGGCCCTCGCCTTGACGGGAGACACGCTGTTGGTCGGTGATGCCGGCCGGCCCGATCTCTTTCCCGCGCTCAAGGAGGAACTGGCCGCGCAGCTCTATCAGAGCCTCCGCCGGATCGGGCAGCTGCCGGATAATATCGAGGTGTATCCCGCCCACGGCGCTGGCTCCCTCTGCGGCCGACTCCTTTCCTCGAAGCTCTCCTCCACCATCGGTACCGAGAAGATGCACAACCCGGCGATGCTCCTGCACCCGGCCGAGGAATTTATCCGGAGTTTTTTGGTAGGGATGCCCGCGGCGCCCGATCACTTTTCCCGGTGCTCCGAAATCAATCGCCAAGGCGCGCCCGCCGTATCCAGGCTCGCCCAGCCGGTCGGCTATCCACCCAAAGAGTTTCTTGCCCGCAGCCGCGACGGCGGCCTGGTGGTTGACACCCGCGATCATCTGGCGTTTGCGGCCGCCCATGTCCCTGGCGCCTACGCCCTGGGCCTGAAGGGCAATTTCGCCACTTTCGCCGGCTGGGTCCTGCCCCCGGATGTGCCGCTGCTGCTCGTCCTGGACACACCGGACGACCTGAGCGCCGTTTTGCGATCCCTCGCCAATGTCGGCCTGGATAATGTGGCCGGGTACCTGGCGGGCGGCATGAGCGCCTACGGCGCGAGCGGCCTGATCACCGCCCGGTTTACGAGCATCTCGGCCACCGAAGCCAACGCGCGCTTTGCTAAGGGAGAAATCTATCTGGTTGACACCCGGATGAAAAACGAATGGGACAGCGGGCACATTAACTGCACTACCCATATTCCGGCCCCGGAGGTGCGCCACCAATACCATAGCATCGGGAGCGATAAGCCCGTGGCCTTTATTTGCAGTTCCGGCAACCGCTCCTCCCTGGCCTGCAGCCTGATGCTCAATCGGAGCGGCCGGGAAGACATCATCAATGTCATCGGCGGGGTCCCTGCCTGGACCAGGATGGGCTATCCCATCGTAAAAGAGGGTGACGATGCATCCTGCGCCCTCCCCCGGCGCTAAGCTCTGGCCCTGGCGGCCGGGTGGCATCGGCGTCGGTCTGCTGGTACCCCTCATGTACTGTTTATAAACCCGGCGCTCGGGGTTTCCACTGGCTGCGGCAATCTGGTTCAGCTCATTTGGCCGCGGGCCAGGCGGCGCTGGCTGAATACTGCAATCTTTCAAGACAAGTACAGCTGGCGATTCATTTTCTGGTTGGGATGATTCCCGGGGGCTTTTTGACAGCCCCTGTCTCCGGCAAGACGCTGACGAACCACCAGATGGGGCTGTTCACCACGCCAACCGACTGGCCTCCCCTGGCTTACCTCCTTTGGTTTTTTGCCGGCGGCACTCTCTTGGGCCCCGGAGCGCGTCTGGCCGGCGGCTGCACCTCCGGCCACAGTATCCACGGCCTGGCCACGGGGCAAAAGCCGAGCCTGGCCGCGATGGGCTTCTTCCTGCTGTTTGGCGTCAGCAGGCCTTGGTTAGTCCGGCACTTCGTCTTCGGAGGCGTCTGATATGGGGAAAAAGTCGCTTATCTTTTGACTGGCGTGAGGTTTGGGTTTGCGCTCAGCCGTTTGGAGCCTCGAATTATCATTCCTTCACCGGATGTTTACCGGAGAGTACCTCAAGCTGGCGCTGCTGATGGGCACCGCCAGCGTGACCGGCGCCATCGGCATGCAAGGGCTGCGGCTGGCGGGCAGCCGGGATGTGACCGGGAAGGCGATCCCGATCAGCCGCAAGCCCCTAAATCAGTACACGATCCCCGGCGGGATCTTGTTCGGCCTCGGCTGGGCGGTTACCGGCGCCTGCCCCGGAACGGTCCTGGCCCAGGGGGGAGAAGGCAAGCTGCTGGGAGTACTCAGCCTGCCGGGCATGGTTTAGGGGACGTTTATCTCTGCCTGGCTCGCCGAGAAGAACAGCCAACTCTGATCCGGTCCCGGGGATGACACCAGGCACGCCAATATTCGGCCAAGTGGATATGGACCAAAGACACCGGCGGTAAGCGAATGGTTTGGTGTCACGGGGTGAATAATATCCCGGGGAACCAGGAAAAAACCGGTTATTGACGAAAATCATGGTAAGAACCATTGGCGCCGGGTTTCCCCAGCCCCCCGCCCGCCATGCTGCCCCAATGCCGCCTTCCGGCCCGGTCGGCACCGCGCGGGTGGTATGGCAGGCCAAGCGAAACCCCAACCGCCCGCACTGGTTATTTGGCCTCCCCCGGCCAAAAATAAGGAGAGAAAAGAGGTAACGGAATGAAGAAGTTCACACTCCCGGAAGCCAAGGACATCGCCGCCCAGCTGGGTATTGATTTCAGCCAAGCCGAATTTACCCCCGAAGAATACCTCGAAGGTATCAACATCGAGCTGGAGCACGGTCTGGTTGATCCGGAAACCTGTGTGACCAGCGATGACCCGCTCATGACCGGCAAGATCGCCCTGGCGCACTTAAATGAGATTCCCACCTACTATAATGAGGATATCGGTCTCGAAGCTTGGGAAGATGCGCTCAAAGCCTTCAAAGGCGACCCCAAGGGCAAGAAAATTCAGATTGTGTAGTCAGCCAAAGACGAACCGCCGGGCGAAGGAAGTAAGAATCCTTCGCCCGGCGGTTATTTTACGGGTAAATACTAGTCAATCCCCCCGGCTTCGCCATCTGGAGTAACCTGGCGGCAGCGCATCCCTCCCTAAAGGACAACCCGCCCGGCCCCCGTCGGCGGTCGGCCTGCGCTTCCCCCGGCGCGGGATCGGGCGGACCGGCGGACCAATGCTACAGGTACTTCTCTCCCGCCGGGCGCTCCCGCACCACCTTGCACGGCGAGCCGTAAGCGATGACATTCGGCCCGATATCTTTCGTCACGATCGAACCGGCACCGATGACCGTATGCTCCCCAATCGATACATTCTGCAGGACCGTGGCGCTCGCGCCGATGGTGGCATAACTGCCGACCGTGACGCTGCCGCAGAGCGTGGCGTTCGAGTGAACATTGACGAAGTCACCGATGTGGTTGTCATGGCCGATGCAGGCGTGCGTGCCGAACATCCCGTGCCGCCCGAGGCTGGCGTTCGCGCTGATGGTGCTGAGCGCGTAGATGACCGTGCCGTCACCAATGGTGGCTCCGCGGGCGATATCCGTGTACGGGCTGACTGCCGCCACATACCGAAAGTCCGGCCTTAACGCTTGGATGCGGGCGGCAATCCGGCTGCGGGTCCAGTTGTCGCCGACGGCGATGATGCCGCCGTAAACCGGCAGCGAGCGAAGGGTATCTTCTCTCCCCAGCACCTCATAGCCGTAAACGGCTTGGCCGACTTCCTTCCCGCTGTCGATCAGGCCGATAATGCGGTACTTCCCCTGTTTTTCGATCACGTCTATGACCACTGCACTTTGGCGTCCCGCGCCGATGATTACGATATCTTCCATGCTATCGCCCCTCCCCGCTGCTGGTGTTATATCAAGTATAGACCGCAGGGGGCCAAATGGCAATAAGGGTTATTGCGGTTATGTGCGGGCGGGAGTATCACCACTACCCCGTTTGGACGGACAGTTTGCCGCCGGGCTCAGGTTGGTTTCGCCAGGGTAATCCCGACCCCGCCGCCCCATCCCCTGGCTTCGGCCCGCATTAGCCGACCCCGGCACCCTCCCCCTGGCTTAGCCCGATCCAATCCCGTCCCCTCCCAAAATAATCTATTGCCAGCCCGTGCAAATACAGGTATTTTCTCCTATTTGAAGAAATCACT
Source organism: uncultured Candidatus Sumerlaeota bacterium (assembly GCA_964533125.1). Lineage (GTDB taxonomy): Bacteria > Bacillota > SLNR01 > SLNR01 > JBMNPB01 > CAZHIT01. Next base: position 1,230 of record CAZHIT010000138.1, on the reverse strand, counting down.
AGCCATAAAGCGGCCGCGTCGACTGGCCGCTCCCCAGACCATCGCGCTCCGGGCTAACCCAAAGCCGCCAGAGCTTAAGAAGGAGGTATCAGCTGTGTCCCGTAAACTCCCGACCCTGCTCCTGCTCACTCTGCTCCTCCTCTTCTCTCTCGCCGGCAGCGTCAGCGCCGAATCTTTCGCCGGTGGTACCGGTGCCCCGGAGGACCCCTACCTAATCAACACCCCGGCTGCTCTGGACCAGGTTCGCAGCAACCTCGCCGCCTCCTATATCCTCACCGCCGATCTTGACCTGACGGACTACATCTCGGCCACCTACCCAGATGTTGGCTGGCTCCCCATCGGTAACTGGGCTGCGCCTTTCAACGGCAGCTTTGACGGGGACGGCCATACCATCACCGGGCTCAAGATCACAATGCCTACTGAAACATATATCGGACTCTTTGGGTGCGCCGGCACGGATTCCGTCCTGCAGGATCTGACCCTCAGCGGCGTGGAGGTCAGCGGCAAATATGACGTCGGCGCCCTGGCCGGCGAAAGCGCTGGCGAAGTCACCAACTGCAGCGCCGCCGGTACCGTCAGCGGCGTGGATATAGTCGGCGCCCTGGTCGGCTATAGCGAAGGCTCCATCACCGGCAGCTACGCCTCCGGTACCGTCAGCGGCGTCTACGATGTCGGCGGCCTGGTGGGTTTAATATATGGCTCCGTCACCGACAGCTACGCCACCTGTACCGTCAGCGGCTACTTCGGTGTCGGCGGCCTGGTGGGTGGAAGCTACGGCGAAATCACCGGCAGTTACGCGACCGGTACCGTCAGCGGCGAGGCTTCCGTCGGCGGCCTGGTGGGTGTAGTCGATGGAGTCTCCGTCACCAACAGCTACGCCACCGGTACCGTCACCGGGACTGGCGACGCCGGCGCAGGTGTCGGTGGCCTGGTGGGTTATCTCTATAGAGGCAACCTGGACCGCACCTGGGCTAGCGGTGCCGTAAACAACACCGGGGCAGACAGAGGCGGACTAGTCGGGCTTAAAGCCGGAGGGGCAGTCACTAAGTCCTACTACGACAGCCAGACTAGCGGCCAGACCGACACCGGAAAAGGCGAGCCTAAGACCACGGTCGAGATGCAGTCCATCGCTGCTTATGTGGGCTGGGATTTCACCGCCGGGGACGGGAACCCGGCCGTCTGGGGGATAGCGCCTGCGGTTAACGGTGGCTACCCCTATTTGCGCTGGCA
>CAZHIT010000137.1:0-7104 GCA_964533125.1 uncultured Candidatus Sumerlaeota bacterium | reverse complement strand
GAAGCGGTACGCGGAGAAAAAATACTGGCACCGGCGGCCGGAGCTGTCGGTGGAATCCCTGCATCAGCTAAGCCAGGAGCTGGGGGAGCCTTTGCCTCGATACTCGATTATGGTCCCAGCGCGAAACGAGTCGGATGTGATTGAGAAGACCATGCTCCATATGGACCGCCTGCACTATCCGCGCGACCAGTATGAACTGCTGGTGGTGACCGACGAGAAGGAAGTACTCCAGAAAGCGGTGGACAAGCCGCCGGCGGTTAAAAGCGCGGCGGAGTTTTTGCAGGCCGGGGCCGCCAAGCGGGGGAGCGTTTCACCCCGGGTGGAAGAGTTGGTGCTGGGCCTCTTATCCCATCTGGCCGGCACGGAACTGAAGAATACCGCCCGCCAGCGCGGCGGGTTTGAACCGGTGGGGCTGGATGCTGCGAGTATAGCGGTGCTGACCGCTCACCCGGCTCTGCTGCGCGAGGTCGCAAATGAACTGGTGCGGCAGCGGGGCCGAATCAATATCAATCGGTTTTACCGGATTTTCCACCGTTTAGCCCCGGACTTGCCGGACGCCGCCATCCGCCGCCTGTACCCCGGGGTGCTGAGCGCCGTGGTGCCCACCGTGGCCTTTTTTTGCGGTCTGCGGCGGGACCTGGGGAGCCGGGTGGTGGCCACGATGATCCGCCATACCGCCCAGGCCCACCATGAAGTCACCCGAAAAATCCTTTGGGCGTTGACCGACCGGATTAACCTGCGCTTGGCGCAGCAATTGCGCCGGCTGCAGGCACAGCGCCAGCTGCTGCCCCTGCTGGAGGAGGTCTACGACCAATGTTTCCCCACCACCCAGGCGATTGTGGAGCAGACGGCGGCCGCCATCGCCGTGCGGGGCGGGGTGAGAGTGAAGCATGTGGTCGTGCCTTACGACTACGACGGGCTCCTGGGGGGGGTGTGCACCGGTGCGGCCGTCCCTTCGACCAAGGGCCGGGCGCTGAACTATGCCCTGCAGGAGGTGGACCCGGAGAGCGTGATGTGCGCCTTTTTTGACGCCGAAGGCCGGCCGGATGAGCAGGTGCTGCTGTACGCTGCGCATCAGCATCTAAAACGCCGCGGGGAGGTTAAAATCTTTCAGGGTCCGGTGTTTCAGGTGCGGAACTTCTATGAGATGGGGCCGTTTTGCAAAGTGGCGTCTCTGTACCAGTGCATCTCGCACGACTGGTATCTGCCAGTGCTCTTTAGGCGCATTCCCTTTGTCGGCGGCACCAATTTGCTGGTGAACCGGGAAATGCTCATGCAAATCGGCGGCTTTGACCATTCCACCCTGACTGAGGACCTGGAGCTGGGGACCCGGGCGTATTTACGGGCCGGGGTCTGGCCGGAGTTCTTGCCTTACGGATCGAGCGAACAAACCCCGCCGACGATAAGGGGTTTTTTCCGGCAGCGTCTGCGGTGGGGAACCGGTCATTTACAGGTGATGGACAAAGTGTTCAGGGACACCGAAAGCGACCCGCAACGGCGGATCCCCCTGCTGCAGAGCCTGTTCATTAAAGGCCAGGCGGAATGGATCCTGTACCAGACCATTACCCTCTTCCCGCCGGCCGCGGCTCTGCTCTGGTGGAATGGTCTGGTGGATTACACCATCCTTCCCTGGCTCGTCCGGGCGGTAATGAACAGTATCACGGTGGTCTATTTTGGGTTCCTGGTCTATATCTTCTACCGTTACTCCCGGTACTTCGACCGAGTGGCCAAACCCTATACCCTGGCGGGGCAGTGCGGGACGGTGCTCCAGCTGTTTATCCTGCCGTTTGCCGCCTATTTTTTCCCGGCGCCGTACACCAGTGCCCTGGTGCTGAAGCGGCTGAACCGGCAGCCGAAAACCTGGGTGAAAACACCCCGGACGCGAGAATAAGGCAAGGACCCTCCCGCCGCCGGCCGGCGGGATTTTCTTTAGGAGGAGGAAAAGGAAATACTTGGCCGGATCACGAAATGGAAAGCAGAAAATAGTTAGGGGGTAGGGCGGACAATTGGAAAAGGCTAAAACAACGAAGATTTTGTATTTGTCGCGGATGAACGAAGGACAGCAGCAGCGGGTGCAGGAAGTGGCCCCGGGGATCGAACTCCATGTGGCCAGGAATGAAAAGGAAGCCTGGGACCTGCTGCCGGAGATGGAAGTAGTGGCTGCGCTGGGGTGGGAGTTCTCCCGCGAGGCTTTTGTCCACGCCAAAAAACTGCGGTGGATTCATACCTTAAGCGCCGGGGTGGATGCGTTGTTTTACCCCGAGTTCATCGCCAGTGACGTTATCCTCTCCAACTCCCGGGGGGTGTACGATATCCCGGTGGCGGAGCACGCGTTTGCCCTGCTGACCGCGCTCACCCGGGGGGTGGACCGCTTCCACAAAAACCAGGCCGAGCACAAATGGGCCCGGGGACCGGTGACGGAGATGGATTCCCAGACGATTGGCATCGTGGGCCTGGGCAGCATCGGCCGGGAAATCGCCCGCAAAGCCAAGCTCGCTTACAATATGCGGGTGCTGGCGACCAAAAAGCGCCTGGGGAGCGCGGAACTGTATGTTGACGCCCTGCTCCCGGCGGCGGAGCTGGATAAACTACTGCAGGAATCGGACTTCGTGGTGGTGGCGGCGGCGCTGACCGAGGAAACCACGGGTCTGATTGGCGAGCGGGAGCTTAGGCTGATGAAGCCGACCGCCTATATCGTCAATATCGCCCGGGGCCGGATAATCCAGAGCCCCGCCATCCTCAAAGCCCTGCGTGAAGGGTGGATTGCCGGCGCCGGTCTGGATGTGACCGACCCGGAACCCCTGCCGCCGGACAGTGAGCTGTACGACGCCCCGAACATCATCATCACCCCTCATATGGCGGCGGCCGCACCGGCGGAAAAGCACACGGAGCGGGCGGTGAAGGTGTTTATCGACAATCTGCAACGCTACCTGGCCGGGGAGCAGCTGGCGACCTACGTGGATAAGGTCAGAAGGTACTAGACCGGCGGGCGGCCGGAAGGAGGGAGCGGGATGGATTATTCCCTGCTGATTAAAAACGGTCTGGTGGTGGACGGCACCGGGGCCCCCGGAAGAATTGCCGACGTGGGGATCCGGGGCGAGAGAATTGCGGTCACCGGCTCTCTGGGTGAGGCAACGGCCGCCAAGACCATCGATGCAGCCGGCAAGGTGGTCTGCCCGGGATTCATCGATACCCACAGCCATTCCGAGCTGGCGCTGCTTGGGGCCACGCCGCCGGAGCCGAAGGTGCGCCAGGGGGTTACGACTGAACTCCTCGGGCAGGACGGGATGTCGGTAGCGCCCATCAGAACGGCGAACCGGCCCTACATGAAAGAACCTTTGACCGCACTTTTGGGGAACCACGGGGTGGACTGGGACTGGGAGAGTTTTGGCGAGTACCTCGACCGCCTCGCGGCACGTGGCATCCCGCTGAACGCCGCCTGCCTGGCACCCCACGGTTCGGTGCGCATGGAAGTGTTGGGCATGGACAACCGGGCGGCCACGGAAGAAGAACTCCGCCGGATGCGGGGCGTGCTGGCCAGGGTGTTCGAGGAAGGAGCCTTTGGTCTATCAACCGGTTTGATCTATCCGCCCTGCACCTTCGCCGACCGCCGGGAACTGGTAGCCTTAAACGAAGTCGTGGCGGAGCATGGGGGCTGCTTTGTGGTGCATGTGCGAAACGAGAGCAACCGGCTGCTGGATTCGATGGCGGAAGTGGTGGGGATCTGCCGGGAGGCGAAGGCGGCCCTCCATGTATCCCACCTCAAAGCCTCCGGCCGGGCCAACTGGGGGCAGCTGGGGAAAGCGATTGAAATGTTTGAGCGGGGCCGGGCAGAAGGCATGGATATCACTTGCGACCAATATCCTTATACTGCCGGCTGTACGGTGCTGACCGCGCTCCTGCCACCCTGGGCGCTCGCGGGCGGGAAGCCGGCGCTGTTTGCCAAGCTGCGCGACCCGGCGGCCCGGGCGAATCTGCGGGAAGAGTTTAAGTACCAGCTGCCGGGTTGGGATAACCGTTCATTCTCGGTCGGCTGGGATAAGATTATGATCGCTTCGGTGGAGACCGGGGCCAACAAATGGATGGAAGGCCAGATGATAGCGGCTATTGCCGACCGGCTGGGGCAGGGACCGGTGGACACGGTGTTTGATATCCTGCTGGCCGAGGACGCGGTGGTGACGATGGTGCTCTTCCAGGGTAGCGAAGACGACCTGCGGGAAGGCATGGGGTGGGCGCAGACGATGGTGGCCACGGACGGGATTTACGGCCGGGGCAAACCCCACCCCCGCCTGTACGGGACTTACCCCCGGGTGCTGGGGAAATACGTGCGTGAAGATAAGGTGCTGACCATGGAAGAGGCGATCCACAAAATGACCACCCTGCCGGCGTCGCGCTTAGGTCTTTCGGACCGGGGCCGGCTGGCGCCCGGTTACTATGCCGATGTGGTGGTCTTTGACCCGGCGACCGTGCTCGACCGGGGAACGTACGAAGACCCGCACCAATACCCGGACGGCATCGATGCGGTCTGCGTCAATGGGGCGCTCGCGGTGGAGCGGGGCGCGTTTACAGGGACACTCGCAGGTAAGGTGCTGCGGAAAAGTTAAGCGGTGAACCGTGGAAAAAGGAGGAGTGGCGGAGTGAAACGGCTGGGAGAAGAGATCAGGGCGATTCTGGACGCACAGCCCGGGGACTGGGGGCTGGCCTGGCTGGACCTGAACACCGGGGAGAAGGTGTTCTACCGGGAAGACGACTTGTTCATTGCCGCGAGCGTAATCAAAATCCCGATCATCATTGAGGCCTACCGCCAGGACCGGCAGGGGAAGATCAGTTTGAACGATCCGATGCCGTTGCAGGCGAAAGACATCGTCGGCGGGTGCGGGGTACTGCAGGTAATGCACCACGGCATCCCCCTTACGGTTAAGGACGTCCTGGCCCTGATGATCACGGTGAGCGACAATACCGCGACCAATATGATGATCGAACTGTTGGGTATCCCAGCGATCAACGAAGTCATGCAGACGATGGGGGTGCGGCATTCGGCCCTCCGGCGCAAAATGTTTGACCTTGAGAAAAGCCGGCAGGGCATCCAGAACCACATTACCCCGGCCGACGTCCTCCTGATGTTCGAAGCGCTGTACCGGGGCACGGTGGTGGACCGGGAGGCCTGCGACGAGATCCTGACCCTCCTGCGGTACCAGCAGCTGAACCACAAGATTCCGGTGGCGCTGCCGGAAGGGACGAAGGTGGCGCATAAGACCGGGGAAGACAGCGGCCAGACCCACGACGCTGGGATTGTGTATGTGCCTGGGCATCCGTTTTTGCTGGTGGTGCTGTCCGAGCACGTTCCGGATACCGCGGTGGGGCACCAGGTGATTGCCCGGATCGCCCGGATGGCGTACGATTACTGCGCCGGCCAGTAGGATTAGAGCTTCTGTCACAGATCAAAGCCGTCCGGGGTATGCCTGGGCGGTTTTTTCTGCCGTTCCTGCCCGTAGTTGTGTTATAATAGGGAATGGATCACAGGGGTTTAGGGAGGATGCGGATGAAGACTGAGCGGGCTTGCCTGGGGCCGGACGGCAGTATCGTGATCCCGGCGGCGGTGCAGGAGTCGCTGCAGATTGTTGCGGGAGAAGAAGTCGAGTTTTGCCCGGGGCCGGATGGTTGGCGCCTGCGGAAAGCGGAGCGACCGGCGGCGGAACCGCTGATCCGGGAAGTGGAAATGACGGAGCTGGGGCTGTTCTGGCGGCCGGTGGAGCTATTGGCCTACCCGGAGGGGTGGCGGGCGTTGTGCCGGGAACCAGCCCTCAGCGCCGAAGGGAAGACCAGGGCCGAGGCGATAGCTCGTCTTAAGGAACTGGCCCAAACCCTGGGACAATAGGCCGGAGAGGACAGGGACAATCGCCAGGAGTGTATCATAAGCTAACGGTGCGGGCATGATAGCAGCAGCAGCCGGCAGGGAGGGGAAAAGATGGAGAGTTACGAAGAGAATTACGCGGCGCTGGCACAGCTTCTGGGCGGACGGCGGGTCGCGGTGGTGGGTCTGGGGCGGAGCAATATCCCTTTAGTCCGGTTTCTGGCCGGAATGGGGTGCATAATTACCGCCTGCGACCAGAAGACCCGGGACGAACTGGGGGCGGCATTGGAAGGGCTGTCCGGGCTGCCGGTGATCTATTCCCTCGGGAAGGATTACCTGCAGGGGGTGGCAGGCTGCGAATACCTGTTTGTAACCCCGGGGATGCCCAAGGATTTACCGGAAATCGCTGCGGCCGTTGCGGCCGGAGCGGTGTTGGACAGCGAAATGGGTTTGTTCCTGGGGCTCTGCCGCGCGCCGGTAATCGGCATCACCGGCAGCATCGGCAAGACCACGACGACGACCCTCACCGGGGAAATGGTGCGCGCGGGCGGGAAAACCGCCCATGTGGGCGGCAACATCGGCCGGCCGCTGCTGACGGAAGCGGGAAGCATTAGTCCGGATGATGCGGTGGTGCTGGAGCTGAGCAGTTTCCAGCTGCAGATGCTGAGCGAAAGCCCCCAGATTGCGGTGGTCCTCAATGTGATCCCCAATCACCTCGACCAGCACCGGTCGATGGAAGAATATATTGAAGCAAAGAAGAATATTTTCCGGTTCCAGACGAAAGATGACTGGGTCATCCTGAACCGGGATAACCCGGTGACGGCGGCGATGGCGGCAGAAGCTCCGGGGCATGTGCTGTGGATTTCCGGCCGGGAAGAGGTGGAGCAGGGCGTGTTTGTCCGAGCGGGTCGGATCATTTACCGCAACGCCGGGCCGGAGGAAGAAATCTGCCGGATTGAGGACATTCGCCTACCCGGGGCCCATAATGTGGAGGACGTGATGGCGGCGGTGGCAGCGGTACGACTGGTCGGTATCGGGCGGGAAGCGATACTCGCGGTGGTACGGACCTTCGCCGGGATCGAACACCGGCTGGAGGCGGTAAGGGAACTGGCGGGGGTGCGCTATTACAACGATTCCAAGGCGACCACTCCGCAGTCGACCGCCGCCGCCATCCAGGCTTTCCGGGAACCGGTGGTGCTGATTGCTGGCGGGTACGACAAGCACGTGCCCTTTTTTGAGTTAGGGGAAGT
>CAZHIT010000136.1:6187-7115 GCA_964533125.1 uncultured Candidatus Sumerlaeota bacterium | reverse complement strand
GGAGGGTCCGCAGTGGAATTCGTCCAGCTAGTCGGTAAGCGTTATCAGGCGCAGGGGATCATCGCCCGGTGCGAGTCTTGCGGGGCTGAAATGGAAATCCCGTTGTCCAACCTGATGAGTAAACGCCTTGACGCTGGCACTCTCGAACTAAAGGGCGCCGTTAAGTGTGATTGCGGGGAGTATCATAACATGATTAACGGATCTGGGTCCGGGTCCGGTGCGCCCACGCGCAGAAGCACTGTTGTCGAGGCCGAATCTAATCAGGTTGCGTGCCCCCGCTGCGGATCGACACAGTTTCATGTTGGCGACAAGGGCTTCAGCCTCGGCAAGGCGGCTGTCGGCGGTTTCCTGGTCGGAGCCGCCGGATTACTGGGCGGGTTGCATGGCAGCAAGCAGACGATGCTGACATGCCTGAAGTGCGGGCATAAGTGGAAGGCCGGCAAAGGATAGAACAGATATTTGACCTGATAGACAGATTGCATATACTCACCCTATGGGATCGAGTGACTGGAATATGGTGGAGCGCGGCGAAGTGAGGATCGTTGGCAAGGTGATAGAGGTTAAGTTTAAGGTTTAGGATAGAAAGAACCGTCGCGCGTGGTGCGGGTGAAACCGTCGCGCCACCTGCGGGCGCATAGAATGACACTATTCTAAAATTTGCTCCAAAATTGAAATAGCGCCTCTGACTAACACCCGTTATTCTAACAGGTTGGAATAAGCAAGCTTTCTATCGTTACTTATTCTAAAAAAAAGCGCTTTTTTAGAATAAGATTATTTTCCAGAGGAGTGGAGACCAATGGCAAATAATGATCGCGCAGGACATTACGCAAAACAGCCCACAGGGTATAATGCCTTTATTCCTAACCCATTACCTCCCAAACCACCGATCGTTTGTGACAGCGAAATGTGGGCATTACAATCGAAAGCA
>CAZHIT010000136.1:3849-6177 GCA_964533125.1 uncultured Candidatus Sumerlaeota bacterium | reverse complement strand
CAGATAGGTGCTTGGGCCGCTTAGATGGTATCACACAGATATTGCCTAACCCCGACCTATTTGTAGCCATGTACGTTAACAAGGAGGCATTAATCAGCTCGCAGATTGAAGGGACTCAGGCATCGCTAGTTGACGTTTTGAATATTGACGGCGATGATGACCCTGAAAAAATAGAAAATATAGCTGAAGTTATCCAATACATAAGCGCTATGAATTATGGTCTTGCATTGCTTGATACACTTCCTCTTTCTCTGAGACTAATTCGTGAAATCCACGCAAGACTTCTAAATAACACTAGGGGCAGTACAAAGTCGCCTGGCGAATTTAAACGCACGCAGAACTGGCTGGGTCCAGCCGGCAGTCCTTTAAATAACGCAGTATTTGTTCCACCTCCTCCACACGAAGCACTTGAAGCCATGGAAGACCTAGAGAACTTTTTTTACGATGAGTCTATTTATATCCCTCCACTAATCAAGATAGGCCTTATTCATGCCCAATTCGAAACTATCCACCCATTTCTCGATGGTAACGGTAGGATAGGCCGTTTGCTCATCACTTTCTGGCTCTGCCAACAAAAGATACTAGGTAAACCGCTACTCTATCTGAGTTATTACTTCAAGAAAAACCGCCTTGAGTATTACGATCGCTTAATGGATGTAAGATTAAAGGGTGATTGGGAAGGCTGGTTAAAATTTTTTCTAAAAGGAGTAGCGGAAGTATCGGAAGAAGCTACAAGTACTGCGAAAGAGATAATAAAGATGAAAACTGATCACGAGGATATTATAAACTATAGAATAAGTAACCATGCTAATGGAATCAAGCTCCTGAATACCCTTTTTGTAAACCCGATTATTACTGTCAATAAGGCAAAGGAAATACTAGAGGTTGCCTACCAAACCGCAAAAAACTTGATCGACGATTTCTGTGAATTAGGCCTGCTATCATATAATCCGGATACAAAAAGGGATAGAAGGTATATATATACTCAATACCTCGAGCTCATGGAAAAAGGGACAGAGCTTAGCGATGTAATCAAAAGGTGATCGCAATCACCTTTTCTTTTTCCCATGGCATACGAACACCAGTTTGGAGGCGATCCCATGCGTGGTTCTATAGTCAAAAAAGGCAACCGGTATTATATTGTCGTTGATGCCGGCCTGGATGCAGACGGGAAACGCCAGCAGAAATGGTACAGCGGGTACGCCGGCCGGCGTGAGGCTGAACTGGCGCTACCGGAAATACTCCGAAAGGTCAGCAACACCGACTTCACCGTAGACTCCAAAACCACCCTCAGGGAGTACCTGACCAAATGGACGCAGTACATAAAGAATAATGTCCGGGAATCAACCTTCGGCATATACACCTGGGCTATAGAGAAGTATATCGTACCCCAGTTAGGCCAGCAGCGTCTGGCCAAGCTGAAGCCACTCACCATCCAGTCCTTTTACACCTCCCTGGCCAGCAGCGAGCTATCTCCCACCTCTATCCATTATTTGCATCGGGTCCTTAACCAGGCGCTAAAGCAGGCGGTCAAGTGGCAGCTCATATATAGCAACCCCTGCGATGCCTTGGAAGCCCCCAAGAAACAAAAATACCAGGCGCAAGTGCTGACCGCAGAACAGATCAGCCTGCTCCTGGATAATATCAGAGACAAAAATATCTATCTGCCGGTGCTATTGGCCACCACCGCCGGTCTGCGGCGCGGGGAAATCTGCGGCCTGCGGTGGGATGATGTTGATCTGGAACGGGGGGTTCTGGCAGTCCGGAATTCTCTGGATTGGGAACACGGGAAGCTAACCATACGGCCAGTGAAGACCTCTACTTCCATGCGACCGGTGAAGCTGTCAGAAGACGCGTTAGAAGCCGTTAGAAAAAAACGCCATGCCCAGGAACTACACCGTCTGGCAATCGGGCCTGGCCTATACCACGACCAGGGCTTTGTCTGGGCCTGGGAAGACGGCCGGCCACATGATCCAGACTATCTTTATAAGCAATTCCGGAAAGCCCTGCAAAATCTGAACTTGCCGGCGGTCCGGTTCCACGACCTGCGTCACAGCCATGCCACCCTACTCCTCCAGGAAGGCATATCCATCAAGGTAGTTTCGGAACGACTCGGGCACTCATCAACCCATTTTACCCAGGACATTTATTCTCACGTTCTTCCAAACATGCAGGACACGGCCGCTGCGGCCATGGACAACTTATTCAGGAAACCAAAAAAATAGGTACAGATATGCTAAATATTGTGCAGGCTTGCGGCGTTAGAAAATCTTCGTTTTTTTGCGTTCGTTAGAATAATGTTAGAAGCCTACCGCTAAACAAAAAATC
>CAZHIT010000136.1:0-3823 GCA_964533125.1 uncultured Candidatus Sumerlaeota bacterium | reverse complement strand
GAGTTAGTTTGGTGGAGCACAGGGGATTCGAACCCCTGACCTCTTACATGCGAAGCAAGCGCTCTCCCAGCTGAGCTAGTGCCCCAAAAGGTAATTCTATTGTACGGCAGCGGTTGCGCGGTGTCAAGCCGCGGCCATCCTGCCGGCGGTGGACAAAATAGTGGCGCGCCTGGCAGGAATCGAACCTGCGACTTTTTGCTCCGGAGGCAAACGCTCTATCCCCTGAGCTACAGGCGCGCGTAACCGTAAATTCATTATACTACAAGCGCCGCGCCGACGCAAATGTAATTTTCGGAAAAGCGCAAATTTCTCCCAAAACACAAAGCCAAAGCCGGGAGCATGGATAAAGGAAATCGGCACTCCATCGCGAACATATTCCACACGCCATTATGTTTCATAATAATCAGGAGGTGTCGAGGAATTGAAAGAGTGTTGCTTAGGAGGCCTGCACGCGGATTTGATCCTCCATAACGGCCAGATCCTCACCGTGGACGCCAAAGACTCGGTCGCCCGCGCCGTCGCCATCCGCGAAAACCAGTTCGTGGCCGTGGGCGCCGAGGCCGAAGTGCTTGTTCTCGCCGGTCCGGCGACCAAGGTCATCGATCTGCAGGGCAAGACGGTCATCCCGGGTATCGTCGATTCGCACAACCATGTCCCGGCGGCTGGGGTACTCCTGGATGGAGTGATGCTCTTCGGCGTCGACACAATCGACGGGGTGAAGGAAAAGGTCGCCGCCCGGGTCAAGAAAGCGGCCCCCGGCGAATGGGTAATGGGCGGCGGTTGGATCGAAAGCCAGTTCAAAGAGTACCGGATGCCCACCCGCTGGGACTTAGACGAAGTCTCGCCGGACAACCCGGTGTATTTAAACCGGCTGTTTGCCCGCTGCGTGGTCAACAGCGCCGCGCTGAAACTGGCCGGTATCGACCGGAATACCCCCAACCCGAAGCGGGGTACCATCGACCGGGACGCTAACGGTGAGCCCACCGGCGTGCTGCGCGACGGCGCCCAGGCGCTGGTCCGGGACATCATGCCCCAGGGGACCCTGGAGGAGAAGATCGCCAAGACCGAGTACTACATGACCTTGGCCATGAAAGAATACCTCCGCTACGGCATCACCAGCATCGTCGACCCCGGGGTGGATGTGCCGACGATGCGGACCTACCGCAAGATGCACAAAGAGAAGAAGCTGCCTATCCGCTTAAACATGATGCCGGACTGCTACGGCCTGCGCTCCTACGAGCCGGCGGAAACCGAGGGCATCATCAACTATATCGGCATTGACTCCGGCTTTGGCGGCGACTGGCTGAACCTCGGCGCCCTGAAGATGGCAATCGACGGCGGCGTCGGCTCGAAGACGGCGATGATGAACGAGCCCTGGCTGGATGGCTCGGTCACCCAGATCCCGCTCCGCCTGGACCTTGAGGTTATGAAAGACCTGTTTATGAAAGGTCACCGGGTTGGCTGGTCGGTGGGTGTGCATTGCTGCGGCGACCGGGCCCAGGATATCGCCGTCGACGCCCTGGTCGCGGCCCAAAAAACCTACCCGCGCCGCGATGTCCGGCACAACATCGTTCACGGCTACCTGCCCACCCCCCACTCGCTTGATCTGATGCGCGAATACGGAATCGGCGTCTCGGTCCAGCCCGGCTTTATGTATGTTGAGGGCGACATCTACTTCGATGTCCTCACCCAGAAGCAGATCGACTACTTCAAGCCGCTCCGTACATATATCGACCACGGGATCATCGTCGCCGCGAACTCCGATATGACCTCGGCCCACTACAACCCCTTCGTGGGCATGTACGCCGCCGTCGCCCGCCGCACCTCCCAGGGCCGGAGCTTAGGTGACACGGAGAAGATTACCCGGGCCGAAATGCTCCGCCTGTTCACCATCAACGGCGCCTGGCTTGCCTTCACCGACGACAAGGTCGGCTCCATCGAGGCCGGCAAGCTGGCGGACCTCGCGGTGATTTCGGACGACATCCTTACCTGCTCCGACGACGCCATCCTCGGCATCGAAGTCGAGATGACCATCATCGACGGCAAGATCGTCCACCAGAAAGCATAGTCTAGCCATAGCAGAGGGGCTGGCCGGAACCCAAACGGTCAGCCCCCTCTCGTTTTCGGCGGGATGGGAGGGGGAGAAGCCGCCGGTCACACACGACGGCAGCGCGGGAGCAGACCCACAGGCCATGCACCCCGGCAGCGGGAAGACGCGGCGGGGTCAATGCGGCGGGAAGCCATGGACGAGCTGGTTAAGCCGCCAGTCCGGTGAGGATCCTGTCCCGTCGTCTACGCACATTCCGTCGAGACCCGCGACCCGTCTAGACCCACCGCCCGTCGGGTCCCGCAGACCGTCGCCCCCCTTCCCCCACCCAAACCGACAATAAAGCGAACATTCCCAAAAGATTTTTATTTTTTGTTCCGGTTTCGGCAGGAAGCGCGGCCCCGGCGGCGAAAACTATTTTATAAAAATTAGTTCCGGGAGGGATATTAATCGTGTACAGTCTCAGCCGGTACAAATTCCTGGTAGTAATCTCACTCCTGCTGATGGTCGCTCTTACCGGTTGCAAGCCGGCAGCCACCCCCGCCCCTGATAAGGTCAAGGTCGGCTTCATCTATGTCGGCCCCATCGGTGACGGCGGCTACACCTACGCCCACGACCAGGGCCGTCTCTACCTGCTTGACAAAATGCCCAATGTGGAGACTACCTACATCGAATCGGTGCCGGAGAACGCGGCCGACGCCGAACGGGAACTGACCAATCTGGCCGAAACGGGCCACAAAGTCATCTTCGCCACCAGCTTTGGCTACATGGACAGCGTGATTAAAGTTGCCGAAAAATACCCGGATGTCACCTTCCTGCACTGCTCCGGTTACAAGACTGCCGCGAACGCTGGCACCTATTTTGGCAAGATCGAACAGCCCCGTTACCTCTCCGGCATCGCCGCCGGCAAAATGACCAAGACCAATGTCCTCGGTTATGTCGCCGCCTTCCCCATCCCCGAGGTGGTCCGCGGCATCAACGCCTTCACCCTGGGCGTCCAGTCCGTGAACCCCGCGGCCAAGGTTAAGGTCGTCTGGACCAATACCTGGTATGACCCGGTCGCCGAAAAAGACGCCGCCCTGGGCCTCCTGGCCGCCGGCTGCGACGTGATTGCCCAGCACCAGGATACCCCGGGCCCCATGCAGGCCGCCGAAGAAAAAGGCGCCTACGGCGTTGGCTACAACTCGGATATGAGCAAGTTCGCCCCCAAAGCGGTTCTGACCACGCCGGTCTGGAACTGGGGTCCGTACTACGCCGAGCAGGTCAAGGCGATCATCGACGGCAGCTGGAAGGCCACCAACTACTGGGGCGGCATGAAGCAAGGCGTCGTTGCGCTCGCACCGCTGACCTCCCTGGCTCCCGAGGGAGCCCAGGCCAAGATCGACGAGCTCGCCCCCAAGATCAAGGACGGCTCCTTCAACGTCTTCCAGGGCCCCATCCTGGCACAGGACGGTTCCGAGAAGATCGCCGCCGGTTCCGCCGTGGATGATGCCGGTCAGCTGTCGATGGACTGGTTTGTCAAGGGTGTCGAAGGCACCATCGAGGCAAGCAACTGATCCGGCCCCTGAACGGCCGCACACAATCGATCCGTTATGCCGGCATGAGCCGTGCGGTTTCCGGGGCAATCCGGATGCCGCACGGCTCGCGCCCTAATGGGCAGGCGCGGGTT
This sequence comes from uncultured Candidatus Sumerlaeota bacterium, assembly GCA_964533125.1. GTDB lineage: Bacteria > Bacillota > SLNR01 > SLNR01 > JBMNPB01 > CAZHIT01. The sequence continues at coordinate 107 of CAZHIT010000136.1, read as the reverse complement.
TTCTCGGAAGCATCATGCCTGAACCGTGTGCCGGGCGGAATGGATGGACACAAGGATGCCAATGGATGCAGAAGACGGGAATGGAAGAATGATCAACAGGGACAATC
>CAZHIT010000135.1:0-7143 GCA_964533125.1 uncultured Candidatus Sumerlaeota bacterium | reverse complement strand
CAGAAATCATATTTTGGTATTAGGATAATGTCCACGAATCCGTTCGATCCGGATTGGCTGTCCGCTTCGTCAGCCAAACCAATTGCTTAACCACCTCCGGCTTACTTTCATGTCCTTTCAGCCGGAGTATGCTGTATCTCAGTTTTATTTCTCACCTCCCTTTATGGCGAAGACACAACTGTGTTTTCGCCGCTTTTTCTCTCTGGCGGCTCCCGCATGATCCGGCCGGAGCGGAATATAGTGGAAATGGGCGGATCAAACCCAGGCCAACGGAAGAAAAGCCAGACGGGAAAGAGGAAAAAACGGCTGCGTAAAGAAAGGAGTAGAGGAGAAAATGGGGAAAGATGCGACGAACCGGCGTCCACTGGTGGGTGTCAGCAGCAACTACATCTTTGCCGGCAGTTTTGGGGCTACGGGCGGGGTAGGCTCGCCCCGGCAGGATTGGTGCTCGGTGTCAACTGATTACCTGAAGGCGATTGTCCAGGCGGGTGGCATCCCGGTAATCCTGCCGGTATTCGAGGACCCCAGTTTAGCTGAGCCGATTATTACCGGTTTGGACGCTTTAGTGCTCACCGGCGGCGGGGATATTGACCCGGTGTATTTTGGCGAATTGCCCCTGCGCCAGTTGGGGGAGGTCTGCCCCCAGCGGGACGAAGCCGACCTTTGGCTTGCCCGCTACGCCTTGGCGGAGGACCTGCCGCTATTGGCAATCTGCCGCGGGATCCAGGTGCTCGCGGTAGCCGCCGGCGGATCAGTATATCAGGATATTGCGGCCCAGGTGAGCGGGGTGATAAACCACAGCCTGATCCGGACCACGAAATGGCACGCGGTACACGATGTGAGTTTACACGCCGGTTCGCTCGCGGCTAAGGTAAGCGGCGGCGGGCTGGTCCGGGTGAACAGTTTCCACCACCAGGCGGTGAAGCAGGTGGTCTCACCCCTCGCCGTCACCGGAACGGCGGTGGACGGAGTGGTGGAGGTTATTGAGAGCAAAGAGCACCGTTTTGTCCTGGGTGTGCAGTGGCACCCGGAAATGATGACGGAGCACCACCCGCAGGCGGCAGCTCTGTTCCGCGGATTGGTGGCAGCGGCGGCGGGTTAGCATTTAAGGAGGGATAGGGATGAGTAAAGGCGGCATCGACATCCAAACGGCCATTCCCGGACCAAAATCGGTGGAAATGGGCAAACGGCGGGCCCAGTTCGTTCCCCGGGGGACATCCAATGCGACACCCATCTTTGCGGCCAAGGGCCAAGGCGCGCTGCTGACGGATGTGGACGGGAATACCTACCTCGACTTCGCCGGCGGGATTGGGGTGCTCAATGTCGGCTATTCCCATCCGGCGGTGGTGGCGGCGGTGCAGGAGCAGGCGGGGCGGTTTTTCCACACCTGCTACTCGGTGGTGATGTACGATTCGTACGGGCAACTGGCCGAAAAGCTGGCGGGTCTGGTCCCCGGGCCCGGCCCGAAGAAGGCGCTGTTTTTGAACAGCGGGGCGGAGGCAGTAGAAAACGCGATGAAAATCGCCCGGGCCCATACCCGGCGGCCGGCGGTAATCGCCTTTGAGAACGCCTTCCACGGCCGGACGCTGCTGACCATGTCGATGACGGCCAAGGTCAATCCGTACAAGTATAATTTTGGGCCGTTCGCGCCGGAGATCTACCGTCTGCCCTATCCCTACTGCTACCGCTGCCCGTTTGGCCTCTCCTACGGGTCCTGCGGGATGCACTGCCTGGAGTACATCGAAGAGAGCTTTGCGACCCATATCGCGCCGGACAATGTGGCGGCGATGGTGGTGGAGACGGTAATCGGCGAAGGCGGGTTCATTATTCCGCCGCCGGAGTTCTTGCCGGCGCTGAAGAAGCTGTGCGAGCGGTTTGGCATCCTGTATGTGGCGGACGAGATCCAGTCCGGGTACGGCCGGACCGGCAAGATGCTGGCCTGCGAGCACTACGGTCTGGAGCCGGATTTGGTGACCCTGGCGAAGTCGATTGCCGGCGGCCTGCCGCTGAGCGCCGTGATCGGCCCGGCGGAAGTCATGGATACACCGGTGGTCGGCGGCCTGGGCGGAACCTACAGCGGCAACCCGGTAGCCTGCACGGCCGCCCTGGCGGTGCTGGAGACGATTGCGAAGGAAAACCTGATGGAACGGGCGACCGCGCTCGGGCAGACCGCGATGGAAAGATTTAAGGAGATGCAGGAGCGTTACCCGGTGGTGGGGGATGTCCGGGGCCTGGGGGCGATGGTCGGCATTGAACTGGTGAACGACCGCCTGAGCAAAGAACCGGCGCCGGAAGCGACGAAAAAAGTGATGCAGTACTGCTACGAGCACGGCCTGATTTTAGTCAAGGCCGGGATGCACGACAACATCGTCCGCCTGCTCCTGCCGCTGGTGACGACGGATGAACAACTGCTGGCGGGCCTGGAGGTCATCGAAGCGTCGCTCGCCAGTCTTTCGGTTTAGATAGGGCCGGGAAGCACAGAATAACGGTACGGGGACCAAGATCCCCGTATCGTTGCTATGCGCGGCATGAAACTTAAGATTGGGGTGAGTGCGTTGCCGGGTGGTTATATGGGCAAGGTGTTGCGGGTGGATTTAACCCGGGGGGAGACAAGCATTGAGGCTTTGCCGGCGGCGGTGCTGCACAGCTATATCGGCGGCAGCGGGCTGGGGGCCAAGATTCTGACGGATACCACCACGCCGGTGACCGATCCGCTCGGGCCGGATAATCCGCTGCTGTTTTTGACCGGACCGCTGACCGGAACCCAGGTGCCATTAAGCGGCCGCCACGCGGTGGTGGCCAAATCGCCCCTGACCGGGCTGTGGGGCGAAGCCGATTCCGGCGGGACCTGGGGCGTGAAACTGAAGCGCGCCGGTTACGACGCGATTATCATCCAGGGTCAGTCGGAGCGGCCGGTCTATCTGTGGGTGCACTCGGAGGGGGTAGAGATCTGTCCGGCCGATCACCTGTGGGGGAAGGATACCTTCGAGACGGACGAGCTGGTGCGCCATGAAACGGCGAAGGAAGCGGGCGTCGCCTGCATCGGACAGGCCGGGGAGAATCTGGTGCTGCTGGCGGCGATTATGAACGATGGTAAAGACGCCCGAGCGGCCGGCCGCTGCGGTCTGGGAGCGGTGATGGGCTCCAAACGATTGAAAGCGGTGGCGGTAGCCGGGAACCTGCGCCCGACCGTGGCGCAGCCAGAGCGGCTGTCGGCGATGGTGAAAGAAATCGTCCCCCAGATCGTGGAGAAGACCAGAGGGTTTAACCAGTTCGGCACGGCGGGCGGCCTGGTGCTGGCCGAAAAGGTGGGGGATTTTCCCCTGCAGAACTGGCGGCGGGGGACCTGGGAGGCCGGGGCGGAGAAGATTTCCGGCCAGGCCATGGCCCAGACGATTCTGACCGGCAAGTACCACTGCTACGGCTGCGTCATTGGGTGCGGGCGGGTAACGAAAATGCACTTCCCGCCCTTTACCGGGGAGGACGGCGGCGGGCCGGAGTACGAAACCCTGGGTCTTTTGGGCGGGGCGAACCTGGTCGATAACCTCGAGATCATCGCCAAAGGGAACGAATGGTGCAACCGCTACGGCCTGGATACCATCTCGACCGGCGGTACCATCGCCTTTGCCATGGAGGCTTACGAGCGGGGCATCCTGACTCCGGCTGACCTGGACGGGGAGACCCTGCACTGGGGCGACGGGGAAGCGATGCTGCGCCTGATCGGCCAAATCGCCCGCAAAGAGGGGATCGGGGCGCTGCTTTCGGAGGGGACGAAGAAGGCGGCGGAAAAACTGGGCGGGTTCGCGTCCGAAATGGCGATCCACGTCAAGGGACTGGAGCTCCCGGCCCACGACCCGCGGGCGTACAACAGCCTCGCGGTCGGTTATGCCACCGCCAACCGCGGCGCCTGCCACTTGCAGGGCTTCAGCTACGCCTTTGAGCGGGCGCTGAAGTCGCCGGACCTCGGGTACCCCGAATCGCTCGACCGCTTTGCGGTGGACGGCAAAGGGGTGCTGGCGGCCCGGACCCAGGACCTGATGAGCCTCTTTGATTCGTTGAAGTTGTGCAAGTTTATCTTAAACGGCGGGGTGGATGTTCACCATATGGTGGACTGGCTGAACGCCGTGACCGGCTGGGACTTCGATAACGCCGAATTCCTCCGGACCGGCGAGCGGCTGTACAACCTGAAACGGATGTACAATGTGGGCTGCGGCGTGAGCCGCAAGGACGATACCCTGCCGCCGCGGATTTTGACCCACCGGCGCCGGGAAGGCGGGGCCGGCAATAACCTGCCGCCGCTGGGGCGAATGCTGAGCGAATACTACGAATACCGCGGCTGGAGTGAGGAAGGGATCCCTCTGCCAGGGAAGTTGGCTGAGCTGGGAATACCCGGGACGCCGGCGGTTTAGGCAGAGGAGTGATTGTTGATGGGTAGTGATCGGATCCGTAACCCGGAGTTATTGGCGAAAATCGTTCCCGCCGAACAGGCGGCGGGGGTAATCCGCGACGGCATGACCGGGGGGGTGAGTGGGTTTTCGCTCTTTGGCTGCCCCAAGGTCGTGATCCCGGCGTTAGCAGAACGGCTGCGCCAGAGCGGGGAGAAGATGCAGATAAACCTGATTTCCGGCGCGTCCACCGGGCCGGAGATCGACGGTACCCTGGCCGCCATCGGGGCGGTTGGGCGGCGCCTGCCCTATCAGAGCAACAAAGAGATGCGGGACCTGATTAACGCCGGCAAGGTCAGTTATCTTGACCAGCACCTAAGCCATGTCCCGCAGGGGCTGCGCTACGCCTGGTACGGGGACCTGGATGTGGCTATCGTGGAAGCGGCGGCGATAACCGAGGAGGGGCATATCGTTCCGACCACCGGGGTGGGCATCGCCGAGACCCTGGTCCGGCGGGCTAAAACGGTGATCGTGGAGGTAAACGACAGCTTCCCCTCATCTCTGGAAGGGATGCACGACATTTACTCGCCGGCGGATCCCGCTGGGCGGGAAGCCATTCCCCTCACCCGGCCAGGCCAGCGCATCGGCAATCCATTTATCGAAGCTGGGCCGGGGAAGATCGACTATATCGTCTTATCGTCGGCACCGGAGAAGGGGACCAGATTCACTCCGGTGGAGCCGGTGCACGAGCAGATTGCGGTGAACCTGATCGGCTTTTTGCAGCAGGAGATTAGGCGCGGGCGGCTGCCCAATAATCTGCTGCCCCTGCAGTCCGGGGTCGGGAGCGTCGCGAACGCGGTTCTGGCCGGTCTGGTCAAATCGGACTTTGAGCACCTGAGAGTGTACTCGGAGGTGCTGCAGGACGCGGTGCTGACCCTGCTGGATAGCGGCAAGCTCGATTTGGCCTCCGGCTGCGCCCTGAACCTGTCGCCGGCCGGCCAGGAGCATTTTGCCCGGCACATCGACCGCTACCGGGAACAGATCATCCTCCGCCCCCAGGAGATCACCAACCATCCGGAACTGATCAGGCGGCTGGGGCTGATTTCGATGAATACGGCGATTGAAGCGGACATTTACGGCAACATCAACTCGACGCACATTATGGGGACGAAGATGATGAACGGGATCGGCGGTTCCGGGGATTTTACCCGCAACGCCTATCTTTCGATCTTCATCACCGAATCGGTCGCCAAGGACGGCGCGATTTCCTGCCTCGTGCCCATGGTCGCCCATACCGACCACACCGAGCACGATGTGGCGGTCCTGATTACCGAGCAGGGGGTGGCCGACCTGCGGGGCCTCAGTCCGCGGGAGAGGGCCCAGACAATTATTCGCCGGTGTGCGCATCCGGACTACCGGGACCGGCTGCAGGATTATTTTGACCGGGCAGTGCGGACGGTGGGCGGGCAGACGCCGCATCTGCTCGGCGAGTGTTTGTCCTGGCATAGCCGGTACATAGAGCAGGGCACGATGCGGCAGGAGTAAGGCTGGACAGGCGGAGACCCTTGGCGGTTCTGTCCCGCTTCGCTCACACATAATAACCGGCCATCCGGACCGAAAAACCAGCCGCCCGCCTGGCTGCGGCTGGTTTTCTCGTTTTATATCAGAGGGTTTTATGAGTTGGCGAACGAAACTGAAGGATGGACAGCGAGCCGGCCCCGGACGCTCCGGCAAGTTCTTACCCGGTTCGGATCAAGGGGATCAGATTCAGGTCAGAGCGAAGGTCAGGACAAAAAAGAGGTCTTGATGGCCTGGTTAGGGAGTAAACCGGAGAATAGTCGGGTACTGAGCGGTACAAAGGCTCAATGGCGGATGGCGGATCCGCTGCGGGTCAACCGCTTGCCCTGGCTGGATGTCTCTGCCCTGCCCGGAGTAAAAGATAGTATCAGGCATAACAGGGGAAGGATTAAGCGGCAGGGGTGAACATTTATGACAGTCTTTTTTACCTGTCTGGCGGTCGGGCTCCTGGTGGGATACCGTGGATGGTTACCGGAGCGTGCTCTGGCTTGGACCGGGCGGATTACCACCGGCGGTCTGTATTTGCTGCTCTTCACCATGGGCGCTAAAATCGGGACCAATCCAGCCATTCTGAATAATCTGGGCTCGCTGGGGTGGCAGGCGGCGGTGCTGGCCGTCGCGGCGGTGACCGGCAGTATTCTGGTCCTGCACCTGGTGGAACAGAACTGGCTGGGTTTCGCTGGGCGAGGGGAGGGGGAAGGGCGATGACCGGGATTATTCTGGGCATGGTGGCCGCCGGGATCGTGGCCGGGGCTGCTCTCCTGCCGCCGGCAGCGGTCGGGTGGCTGGATCAGGTTTCGGCGGCGGCGCTGGGGCTATTGGCCCTGGGGGTGGGGATAGATATCGGCCGGAACCGGGAAGCCTGGAGAAAGCTGCGGGCACTGGGCGGCCGGGTGGTGCTGGTACCGGTGGCGGTAGCGGTGGGCAGTATCGGCGGAGCGATCCTGGCCGGATGGGGATTGAATCTGCCGGCGGACGCCGCCGGGGCGGTGGGGGCCGGGTTTGGCTGGTACAGCCTGTCCGGGGTGCTCCTGACTAAACTGGCCTCGGTGGAACTCGGGACCCTGGCCTTTTTAACCAATGTCTTCCGGGAAGTGATTGCCTTTGGGCTGATGCCGGTGCTGGCCCGGTACACCGGGCGGATTACGGCCATCGCGCCGGGTGGGGCGACCACGATGGA
>CAZHIT010000134.1:0-7148 GCA_964533125.1 uncultured Candidatus Sumerlaeota bacterium | reverse complement strand
CGGCACTATCCAACAGGCCCGGTCGTTTTCACGGAATACAATATACATTATGCTTGCGTCTTCCCCAAAAACCCGGAAGCGCCAAAATCCGATTGGATGCTGTTAGTCCCATAATAGCCTGAGTCCGGATTACCTGGCCCAGGAAAACCATCCCTTTGCCCGGCCAGGACTGCTACCCTGACGATGAGTCATCAGTATGTTAATGAGCACAACCCGGAACACCGGCCCTCATTTCACTCCGATTGTCAATCTAGGGGTTTGGCCTCGTGATGTTCGCCAGTACAGCAATAGGCCTGATCACTGCGGAGACAAAACTAAGTGCATCGCCCTGGCAAACCCCACCAGACAACGGACGATACTGATCAGCAAAGCGTGATAAACTCGGTTAAGGCTGATCTTAGCACCCGTTTTCCGGCTGCGATCAGCCTCCCTACAATGATAAAGAAGAGATGGAGAATACAATACCCACCCTGTTGGCGTTCTCCTGCCCGAAATTCTTCACCGAACAGTATTAAATAACCGGTGAACTGTAAGCGCAGTAATGCATTGATTGGGAGATCCATCTTGGGCAAGATGTAGCGAACGCGGTTCAAAACAGCCGCCGCCAGGCAAGATACCCAACCGCTGCTCCCGCAGCCCCGCTCCGGGCTGCCCTGGCAAGAAACGGAGCCGCCCGCAAACCGCCGGCGGCGTTTCCTCATCCTGGACAGCGTTGATTTTAACCCATCCGGTTCTCGCTTCCCCGGCGGTGCGCGCATCCCGCTCTCCCTGCCCCGCCTTACGCACCCGGCCCGCCCTCCGGCCCACCCGCCGCCTCCCCGGCGGCCGACGGCGGAAAAACCAGCCGGACATCGGTGCCGCCGGGGCCCGAATCAATCAGCAGCCGGGCCTGGTGCCGGCCGGCAATGCTGTAGCAGGTCGCGAGCCCGAGCCCGGTCCCGTTATCCTTGGTCGTAAAAAACGGCGTCCCCAGCTTGTCCAGCAGCTGCGGCGGGATTCCCGGTCCGTTGTCCTTTACACTTAAGTACACCCCGCCGGCGTCGGCCCCGGTCCGCAGGGTCAGCTTCCCGCCAGACGGCATTGCCTCCAGGCCATTGCGGGCCAAGTTCAGCACCACCTGGGTGATCTCCTTAGCGTCAAAGCACAGCCAGGGAATCTCCGACAATTCGGTGTGGATCTCCTTTCCGGCCAGCATGGCGTCCGCCTCCAGGAGGGGCAGCAGGTTTATGAGCAGGGCATTTAAGTCCTGCTGGCGGAAATCGGTCTTCCGGTCCCGCGCCAGTTTCAGGAACTCGGTGATGATCCCGTTCGCCCGATCGAGTTCCCCAATCATCAGTTCAAAGAACCCCCGGTCCGCCTGGTACTCCTCCTTGCCGCCCAGGAGTTGGAGAAAACCCCGTATGGTGGTCATGGGGTTGCGGATTTCGTGCCCCAGGCCCGCCGCCATCTGCCCGACCAGGTTCAGCCGCTCGAAGCGGCCGATCTCCCGGGCCATTTTTTCCCGCTCCGTAATATCCTGGGCCGCGCAAAGGCAGTGCTCCCGGTCGCCCACGACCAGGGGCTCAGCCGACAGGATAACCGTGCGGGTTTCGCCCGCGGCGTTGCGGAACTGGGCGTAGCGGTTTTTCCACTCCCGGCCGGTGCGCAGCTCTGCCTCCAGCACCCCCGGCAGACCGCCCCCTTCCCCGGCCAGGGCAGCCAGGGTTTTGCCGACTACGGCCCGACGGCTAAGCCCAGCGGCCGTAAGCCAGGCGTCGTTGGACTCGACGACTTTCCCGGTCGCCGTCTCCAGCAAAAGCATCAGCCCGGGGCTTAAGCGAAACAGCTTGGCGAACTGCTCTTCGGAGCGCCGGAGGGCTTTTTCCGCCCGGCGGGTGCGGGTTTTGTCCTCAAAGGTGGCGTTAACAAAGTCCACCCCCTGCCGGGAGGCGGTAACCGGGATGAGGTTATATTCGAAGTAGCGGTAACCGTCGTCCGACGGCAGCCAGGTACCCCCGAGCACGCTGTTACCGGTGAGGAAGACCCGGCCCAGGTCGGATCGAAAGGTGTCGCCCACCGCGTCGCTTAGCCCCAGTTCGTCCGGCGTCCGGCCGGCGGCGGCGCCCGGCGTCAGCCCAAACATGGCCGCCGCGGCCAGGGTCGAATAGACGCATTTGCCGTTTAGGTCAAAGATTAGTATCAGTTCCTGCGGTAGCCCCGCCGGGCTGCCGTCCGACCCCAACTCTGGTACGGGCGGTGTGGCGGCTAGCCCCGCCGGCTTCTGTCTGCCAAAAAACAAACAATCACCTACTCATCTGGAAAAATATTGCGGGAAAGTAAACCCTGCCCAAAATGGTATTCGTCACCAAGTCACCTTTTCCTGTCGATTACCAACGATTTTTTTACCATTTTTCGGCATGGTTCTCGTCTTCGAGCGGACCGTTGTTACCAGCTGCGCCATGCAGACGATGCGTCACCCCGGAGCGGTTCGGGCAGCAGAATACCTAACCCATTCCCCCGGTTTATCACCCCTGGCATAACCCCTGACGTCACCCTGGCCCTTTTTCCCCGGTTTATCACCCAGCAAATCCCCAAAGCACGTGGGCGGCCGCCCCGGTAACTCCGGGGCGGCCGCTCAGGGAGGATCAGGGTCAGGCGGGGAGAGAATCGATCACCGGGACGGAGGTAACGCTTACCAGCACCAGGTTAATGACCGGCGGGATGCCGCTGCTGCGGGTCTCGTATACCTCGTACAACGCGCCGCCCAGACTCAGCACCCCCAGGCGAGTGGCAGTCTGGCCGGGGAGGGTCTCCGGCGGGGTTTCGCTCACTTCGCAAAACCCTACACCGGCAGTTTCCAGTTCTTCGGCCTGGAGCGACGTCAGGCGGACAGCCATCACCGCCAGCGGAATCTCCGCCGCGAGCGCGCCCAGTTCCACCATAAGGAGGGGCTGCGTGTTTAGCGAGAACAGGCAACTGGCGTTAACCACCACTACTGCGTCCACCTGCTGCGTTCCCACGACTTGAACTTTGTTAGGCACCTCAATCACCCCCTTTCTGCACAGTCCAGTGTATGCAGCCGGGGTGGCGTCCGGTGTCGAATTATGGTAGTACAGCCGCGCCAATCGGCGTGGGGGAAAGGCTTCAAATCTCAGCTAAGGCAGTTTAGGCGTCTGACCTGAACTTACCGCCGGAGACCAGGGCGGTTTACGCAAAACGGTTGTAGAACACGATTTCTTCCCGGCTTTTTTTGGGGCGCATCCTCCCGGCCTGGGCTGGGTACCCAAAAGCCAGAATCTCCGCCGCCAGGCAATCCGCCGGCAGGTTCAGGTAGCGCGAGACCTCATCCACCGCGAAATACGAAACCCAGGTCGAACCCACTCCCTGCTCCAGCGCGGCCAGGGCCATGAGCGTGCCGGGAATCTTGGTCTGGTGTTCCTCCTGGTGGATGCGGTTGTACAGCTCCTTCTCCATGCCCGCAATCGCGGCGGCATAGGCCGGGTACCGCGCCATTTGCACATCCCGCCCGCCCCGTTCCGCCGGATAGTTCACCACGCAGAGAACGATGAGAAAGGCCGCCCCGCCCACCCAGGCCTGGTTATATGACATGCCCGCGATTGCCGCTATCCGCTCCCGCTCGGTGATTACCCCAAAGCGCCAGGGCTGTTCGTTGCCCCCGGAGGGGGCCAAGCGGCCGGCCTCCAGAATCTGGTCCAGGACCGCCGGGGGGACTGGCCGGTCCGCAAACTGCCGAACACTGCAGCGCTGCTGCAATAAGTCCACGATCATCATACTCACCCTTTCTCTGTATAGCCGGCGCTGACGCCAGGGATCCTTGTTCACTTCCCTTGGGGTAAACGACGTCAGCCATTCTGACTTACCTGCACCCGGACATAGCTTCCGGCTCATAATCGGGCAGGAACTGCCGATAATAAGCCGAAGAGATATCTAAGTCCAATTCCCCGTAGAATATAGCGACTCCTGCATTCCCGCAAAATGAGGTGACTCCATGCGCCTGCCCTTCGGCCTGCCCCGCTGGCTCCGGCTCTCTCTCCTTATGCCCGGCGCTTACCTGCTCGCCCGCCTGGCTGCCGCTCACCCCGGCCCGGTCGAGGCGGTCTATTCCCGCCGCCTCTACCTTGTGATCGCCCGGGGTTTGGCCGCCGTCTTTGGCCGTTTGCCCTTTTCAGCCGCCGAAATCCTCCTCACGGCCGGCGTCCTTGGCCTCCTTTTTTATCTGGGACGAACCGCCACCGCCTGGCGCCGGGGTCGCCTCTCGCCCCGCGCCGCGCTTGCCCGCCTCACGCCCCTCCCCGCCGCCGCCGGGGTTCTGGCCGCGGGCTTTCTCCTCCTCTGGGGACTGAACTACCACCGCCTCCCCTTCGCCACCCTGGCCGGCTATCCGGTCGAACCGGCGCCGGTAGAAGACCTGGCCGCCCTGGTGGAGGAGCTGATCCACGTCACCCAGGCTGAGCGTGCCGGGTTGCCGGAGGACTCTGCCGGTGCGATGACCCTGCCGGGCGGGGTCTCCTCCGTCCTCACGCGGGCTGATGCTGGATACGCAGCGGTTGCCCAGACCTTTCCCATCCTTGTCGGCGAGTTTGGTTCTCCCAAGGCCACCTTCTTTTCCCGCGCCCTGTCCTGGGCCGGCATCTACGGCATCTATTCACCCTTCACCGGCGAAGCCCAGGTCAACCGCGAAATACCCGCCTCCCAGCTTGCCTCTACCGTCTGCCACGAAATGGCCCACCAGCGGGGCTTCGCCCGGGAAGACGAGGCCAACTATATTGCCTGGCTCGCCTGCCGCCGCCACCCGGACCAGGATTTCCGCTATTCCGGCGCCTTATTGGCCCTTCTCCACGCCGCCGACGCCCTGCGCAACCAGGACCCGGAACGCTATCGGGAGCTGCGCGCCCGGTACGGCCCTGAGATTCAGCGGGACCTTGACGCTATACGCTCCTGGCAGGATCAGTTCGCCGGACCGGTGGAACGCATCTCCACCCGCGTCAACGATTCGTATCTGAAGGCTAACCACCAGGCCGACGGCACCGCCAGCTATGGCCGTATGGTCGACCTGCTCCTGGCCGAGCGCCGGGCAGCCTCCGGCGGCTCTTAGGCCTGGAATGAAAAAGCAGGGCTCCCCGGCCCGCCGGGATAACCCTGCTATCACTTAATCAACTTTGATGGTGTAGACCCTGGTCTCAGCTGCGTTATCTATTCCCTCCCAGGCGCGGCAGAGGACAAGGGTAAGGGTGGCGGTACCGGCCTTTGCCGCCCGGAACCGGTAGCGGTGGGTCCCGGCCGCTCCCAGCAACGGGCTATCCCCATTATCCGGAGCCACATATTCGTCCTGCACTATCTCCAGGATCGTTGCGTCCGACGCTGTCATCTGCCAGAGATAGCCCGTAGAGGGATTCTCGCTTAGCTCCAGGGTAATGCTGTCGCCCCGCCGCACGGCACAAAGCTTCCCGGGTTCCTCCAGACTCACCACCGCCGCCCCGGCACCGCCGGCAGATAAGCCAGCCACCAAGAAAACACCCAGTACCATGAGCCCGACCAACCAAACCTTCCGCGGAAACAATCGATTCACCCTTTCTTTCTAAATTACTTATTTGACGCCGGGTGCACCGAATTGTTCCCAGTTTCCCTGCCTCGGCCAATTTTTCGCCTGCACCAGCCAGACTACGCACACCCCCAGCTCTGTCGGCATTGCTTCCAGCAATGCCACCTGGTGAACCCGGCAATCCCCGCTCCCGCATTCGCCCGTCCCTGGCGAAAAACACGGATAAACCGCCGGCGCCGGTGCTGGTCAAGCAGACGCCAAGCGGTATTTACTGCTGCCGACGGTGGCAGAAATCCGCGCAGGGCATTCTCCCACCATGAATCCACCCCGGCATCCACAACACCTTGCGCCCGGTCCAGTTTTCCCTCCGGCTGGCCGAACCATTGGCGTCGGACTGGTCGCATTGGCGGCCACTTACGGTAGAGCATACCGTACCGGCACGGCCAACTCATACTCTGCCGCCTTCACCTAAGGTGATCAATAGCGGTGAGCAAATCAAGTGCGTACGGAAAACGGTCGGCTGGGGCAGGCTGCAGCCTGGGCGGTCCGGGGCAGGATGATCCCGCCCAAAGCTTCTCCCGGGCGATCCGCCGGGTGAAGTCTTTCGTCCAGCCCTGTTTCCCGATAACTCCCCAAACACCCGAAACGGGCAGGAACCGACCGGACTATTGCGAATAATAGGGTTATGAGGAGGGATTAGCATCGAATACCAACCGAGCGAAGCTGCCATCCAGCTGCTCATCGCCCTGATCGAACTGGAGCAGCCGATTACCACTCCCAACAACAATTTCTACCAATTCTACCCCCGGTCCCTGGCTGAAGCCGCCACCTATTTCCGCCGCAGCCTGCTCCCCTGGGAGGATGCCTACCCGGAACTCCTGGCCCATGCACTGATTACTCCGGATGGTACCGGTTATCGTCTGACCCCGGCCGGCGCCGCAGCCGCGGGAGAACTGCGCCGGCAGCGCCCGCCGATCTACTATTGGTATGTGGACTTCTACCGGGCGACCGCAGGCAGCCAGGCCTACAGCCGATACTGTGAAGCGGTCTTTGGCCGCGACCTGACCCAGCAGGGATTCAGTGACCTTGAGCAGATTGACGCCCTGATCGCCGCCGGTGGTATCACCGCCGGCCAAACCGCTCTGGATATCGGCTGCGGTAACGGCAAAATCACCGAGTATATAGCCGACGCTGCCGGGGTCTGCCTGACTGGGATAGACTACATCCCGGACGCCATCGCTGCCGCCCGGATCAGGACTGCGGCCAAAGCCCGGCGACTTAGCTTTCAGCTGGGCGACATCAGCACCCTGTCCCTGGGCGGGCTGCGCTTTGACCGGATTATATCCATTGATTCCATCTTCTTTGCCCCCGATCTGGCGGACACCCTCCGGCGGTTGAGCGGCCTGTTATTGCCTGCCGGGAAGATGGCCGTCTTCTATTCCGAATTTTCCTTCGATCCAAACGAATCACGGCTCAAATTGGCAGCCGACCATACGGCTCTGGCCCAGGCGATCCGGAAATGCGGACTTGCGTACACCGCGACCGATTACTCCCGGGAAAACCACGCGCTGATGCAGCGCAAACACTGGGTCGCCAAGGGGCTGGA
>CAZHIT010000133.1:0-7156 GCA_964533125.1 uncultured Candidatus Sumerlaeota bacterium | reverse complement strand
TCCAGGGGGTAACCCCGGACCTGCCCCTCCCGGTTGGCCTGGGCGATAATCCCGCCCACCGGACCATCCCCGGCAATCCGCACGGTGACCAGGCCCTGATCTTTTTGCGCTGTCCCTAAAAAGGCTGCGGCCGTCAGGGTACGCCCCAGCGCCGCCGTCGCGGTGGGATAAGTATCGTGCCGGCGGCGCGCTTCTTCCACCAGACCGGTGGTGAGCGCCGCGGCCGCCCGCACTGTACCATTAGCAATCGTTGTCCGTACCAGGTAATCCTGCATCCCCCATACCCCCGTCTTCTTTTGTGCCCCTAAATGGCATAATTATTATATCATAAATCCCCCGGGCGTCATTCCTGGGGAGCGAAAATGCTGCAATTTCCCCAACCTGCGTTCCCGGGGAAACAAAAAAGCCGGGATTGACCCGACTTAGGTTGTCTCCCGCCCTCTGGAGAGTTGTTTATTCTTCTCTTCTTTCCGCCGACATTCCGGTCAGACGCCGGATAATCACCCCCAGAATCCGAGGCACCCGAAATACATAGACTTTCACGCTGTCATCTCCTTCCCCATTACTTCCCGGCCTAACCGGTTTAGTTATCCAAACCCCAACATAACTGAATCCCCAGCCAAACCAATCCCGCCCCCAACATCAGCTTCCACAGCCACCCCGGAATCGTCAGCAGCACCAGCGCTGCCCCCAGGATGGCCAGGGCTCCACCGACGATTTCCCGGATCAGGTTCCGGCCCAAACGGACCCGGGAGAACCGGCCTAAGGCAAACCGGCGCATGCGTCCCACCTCCTGCCATGAACTCTTAGCTGCCACCCTGCCGGTGAATTTGTACATTATATTCGTCCGATACAGCATATGGTGCCAACCGGACTGGCGTCACAAAAAAATACCCGGGACTTATTCCCGGGGTATCGCTAGCCAATCGATATGATAATCATCTGATCCCGGGTTCACGCCCGGGGCTTCGCTTTGTCCCGGAGCATGGCAATCGCCCCCGCCGCATCGGCCGCCCCAAAGACGGCGGAGCCGGCCACCAGGGTATCGGCGCCGGCGGCCGCGACAGCTGCGGCTGTGGCGGCGTTAATCCCGCCGTCAACGGTGATCTCCGTCGGTAAACCCCGGGCCAGGATGAGGTCTTTGAGACTGCGGATTTTGGGAACAACCGACGGGATCAGCGCTTGGCCGCCGAAGCCGGGGTTGACCGTCATCACCAAAACAAAGTCCAAATTCGGCAAAATGTAGTCGAGGGCGGCAAGTGAAGTCGCCGGGTTGAGCGCCACGCCGGCCGGGACGCCCAAGGCCTTAATCATCTGGATTGCCCGGTGCAGATGCGGGCAGGCCTCGGCATGAACCGCCAGACGCGCGGCGCCCGCCTGCACGAAGTCCGCGAGGTACCGCTCGGGCTTTTCGATCATCAGATGCACATCCAGGGGCAGGCTGGTCTGGCCGCACAGGGAGGCGACGACCACCGGCCCCAGGGTGATATTGGGGACAAAATGCCCGTCCATGACGTCAACGTGCAGGGCGTCCGCCCCGCCGGCTTCCACCCGCCGGACATCATCCACAAGATGGCCAAAGTCGGCCGAGAGAATTGACGGTGCAATTTTAACCATGTTCAGTACCTCCGCTCGCTCGCTGCAATCTCGGCGATAAAGGCGGCGTAGTGCTCGTACCGCCGCCGGGTAATCTCTCCCTTGGCCAGCGCGGCCTTGACCGCGCAGTCGGGCTCCTGCCAGTGTATACAACCGCTGAAGCGGCACAGGCCAAAATAGGGGGCCATTTCCGGGAAACAGCCGGCCAGTTCCCGCACTTCCAGGCCGGGCAGTTCAAAAGCGCTGAATCCCGGGGTGTCCGCTACAAAGCCCCGGGGTTCCACCCGCAAAAGCGACGCCTGCCGGGTGGTATGCCGCCCCCGCCCCAGGCGGGCGCTCACTTCGCCGGTCTTCAGCCTCAGCCCCGGCTGCATGGCATTGAGGAGCGAGGACTTACCCACCCCGGAAGCCCCGGCCAGCACCGTCACCCGCTCCTGGCACAGGTCCCGCAGTTCCGCCAGGCCGGCCCCAGTTTTGGCGCTCGTGAGCATGACCGGATAACCGATCTGACGGTAGGTAGCCGCAAACTCATCCCACTGCTCCGCCAACCCGTCTGCCGATGGGGCCAGCAGCCGCTCAGCCTTGTTGACGCAGAGCACCGCCTCAATCCCGACGGCCTCGGTCATCACCAGGATTTTATCCACCAGCAGGTAATTAATCTCCAGACCATCGACGGCGACCACCACTACCGCCCGCTCCACATTGGCGATGGGAGGGCGGACCAATTCCGTCCGCCGGGGCAGTACCATCTCGATCACGCCTTTTTCGGTGTTCAGCGGGGTATATTCGACCCGGTCACCGGTCAGGATGCGTTGCCGCTCCAACTTCAGCCGGCCCCGCAGGGTGCAGAGGTAAGTCTCCTGGTCCGCGGCTACGATGAAGAAGTTGTTGTAGGCTTTGATGATAATCCCGACCGGCATAGCCCTGTCTCCTTTATTCGATTTCCCGCATCTCGCGGAAGGAGCCGTTGATATAGACTTTGATGATCGCTTTCTTCCCCAACCATTCCACCGGGATGTTGTAGCTGTCTCCCGGCGCGTGGTTGCTGATGTCCAGGGTTCGCGACCGTTCGGCGTCGATCATTTCCACCCTGACCTGCTGCACACTCGGTCCGGACGCCGGCACATCAATCTGCAGAGTTTTGCGGCGGGTCGGACCGGTTACTTTGCCGGTGCGCCGGCTCACCGTTAAATCTACTTTAGCCCCTTCGGCGACCGCCGAACCGATTTGCGGTACCTGCCGGATCACCATCCCGGCCGGATACTGGCTCGCGGCATCTTCATAAGCCGTGCCGGCCAGCAGTTTAATATCCGTCAGCCGCTCCAGAACGTTATCAAGGTAGGCACCGACGAAGTCCGGCATGACCACGTTGGCCGGTACCGGTCCGGAACTGACCACTAAGTCGACGACGGCGCCTTTTTTAACTTGTAAAATGTCCGCCCGGGGGTTTTGATCCATTACCTGGCCAGCCTCCACATCCGGATTGTGCTCCTGGGTGACCACCCCGAGCGACAAACCGCCGTTGATTATGGAAAGCTCAGCTTCTTCCCGCCGCATCCCGATCAGGTTGGGGAGGGGCACCAACTCCGGCCCTTTGCTGAGTACAAGCGAAATGGGCAGAGTGACTTTCATCTGCTCCTCCGGTTTCGGGTCCTGGGAAACCACGAAATTAGCCGGCAGTTCACTGTAGACTTCGTCCATCACCCGGTAGCGCAAATTGCTCTGGGCCATCTCCTTTTCGGCCACCCCCAGGCTTTTGCCGATCAGATTGGGAGCGGAAACGATAGGGACATTAAAGAAACTGCGCAGCTGCACCGCCCCGAAGATGACTAAGGCAAACAAAGCCAGGATAGCCGCGATCCGGACCGTGCGCGCCCGGGGGGACAGGCCTTTGTTCTCGGCCGTTCCATTCTCGCCGCCGTCTTCCCGCTTCCGCGTCTGCCGGTCTATCGCCCGCGGCCCGACTGCCGGGAGCACCTGGGTAGGTGAATCGTCGCCCGGGACGTCCGCCGGGAGGAAATTCGGGTCTTCGCTCAGGGCTTGCAGGTCCCTAAGCATCTCCGTGGCCGACTGGTACCGGTCCGCCGGCTCTTTTTCCGTGGCCTTCAAGATGATCCGCTCCAGGCCGGGCGGGGTATTGGGATTCATTTTTTGGGGGCTCTCGACCTTGGCCTGGATGTGCTTCAGCGCGATGGTGATGGGGCTTTCGCCCTCAAAGGGCAGGCGGCCGGTGGTCATTTCGTACAGAACAATCCCCAGCGAGTATAGGTCAGACTGCTTGTTGGCCAGTTCCCCGTGGGCCTGCTCCGGTGAAAAATAGTGAACCGAGCCGATAATCGATTCGCGGTAAGTCAGAGTTGATGACGATACCGCCCGGGCCAGGCCGAAATCGGTGACCTTCACCTGGCCTTCCTTGGTCATGAGGATATTGTGCGGCTTAATATCGCAGTGGACGATGTCGTTGGCGTGGGCGTGTTCCAGGGCTTTGCCGATTTGGACGGCGATTTCCACCGCTTGCTGCGCCGGCAGCGGGGCTTCGCTGCGGATTTTATCTTTGAGCGTTTTTCCGCCGATGTGCTCCATCACGATGTACTGCTGCCCGTCTTCCTGGCCGACATCGTAGATACTGACGATATTAGGGTGCGACAGACTGGCCGCAGCCTGGGCTTCCCGCCGGAAGCGGCGGACGAAGTCGGCATCGCCGGCAAACTGGGGTTGCAGCACTTTCACCGCTACCGCCCGGTCCAAAAACGAACACCGGGCCTTATACACAAAGGCCATGCCGCCCTTGCCGATCAGTTCGATTATTTCATACCGGTTGCCCAGTACCCGGCCGATCATGCTCTCACCTCTTTACCGCCCTGCTGCCATATGCCTATACTTACGCCAAAATACGCGCTAATACCTCTTTTTTCGCCGCCCGGTTAATCCAGGTGCAGGGCGACCACGGTGGTATTATCGTATCCACCGCGCTGGTTGGCCAGGTTGACCAGTCGCTTCGCCAGAGTAGCGAACGGCTCGGGGCGCAGCGTTTCTTCCCGGACCTCTTCGCTCGTCACCAGGTTCGTGAGGCCATCGGTGCACAGGATGAGGATGTCCCCAGCCGCCAGTTCCACCTGCGCCAGGTCGTACCGCACCCGCGGGTCCGTCCCCAGCGCCCGGGTTAAGATGTGTTTCTGCGGATGGGCCATCGCCCCCAGTTCGGTCAGTTTGCCGTTCTTGACCATCTCTCCCACCAGGGAATGATCTTCCGTCAGTTGGCTCAGGACCCCGTCCCGCAGCCGGTAAGCCCGGCTGTCGCCGACATGGGCCAGATAACCGCCCGCCGGCGTGATCAGAACAGCGGTCAGGGTTGTCCCCATCCCCCAGCATTCCGGCCGTTCCCCCGCCGTGGTGAAGATCACCGTGTTCGCCTGGGTAATCGCCTGCGCCAGAACCCCGCCGGCGTCATCGCCCGCATCCGGGGTCTGCCGCAGACGTTCCTCCAGCACCGCAATAGCGAGGCTGCTCGCGATTTCCCCCGCCTCGTTTCCGCCCATGCCGTCAGCTACCGCCCCCAGGAGTTGGCCTTCTCCCAGTTCGACGGCGCAGTAGCTGTCTTCGTTGGTTTCCCGGACGCAGCCGACATCAGTGCACACGCTGAGGTTCAACCGGTTCACCTCCCGCTTCCCGCTTCTGATCAAACTGACGGCGCAGCTGCCCGCAGGCAGCGTCGATATCCGTGCCCAGTTCCCGCCGGACCGTGGCATTGATTCCCTGCTGCACCAGGCTCTGATGAAACAGAGTAACCGCCGCCGCCGGCGAGCGCCGGTACTCCCGTTCGGCCACCGGATTGAGCGGAATCAGATTGACATGGCTTAAGGTGCCGTGCAAAAGCTGCGCCAGTTCCCGGGCACAGCCAAGGGTATCGTTCACCCCGTCGATGAGCGCGTATTCATAGGTAATCCGCCGGCCGGTCTGCTCGCTGTATTCCCGGCAGGCCGGCATCAATTCCCGTAAGGGATAGCGGCGGTTAATTGGCATTAAGCGATCCCGCAAAGTATCGTTGGGGGCATGCAAAGAAACCGAAAGCGTGATGGGCAGCGCCGCCACCGCCAACTGCCTTATCTCTGGCACCAGTCCGCTGGTCGACAGGGCGATTTTCCGATAGCTGATATTGATTCCGGCCGGTTCGTTAATCAGGCGCAGGAACTTCAGCACATTTTCATAATTATCCAGCGGCTCCCCCGTTCCCATCAGGACCAGACTGGGCTGCCCCAGGTCCTCCGGCAAACATTCGCGCCGAAGCTGCAGCACCTGAGCGGCGATTTCGCCCGGCGTGAGGTTGCGGACCAGTCCGCCCAGGGTGGAAGCACAAAACGAACAGCTCATCCGGCAGCCGACCTGGGTGGAAACGCAGATGCTGTTGCCGTAGCGGTAACGCATCAGCACTGTTTCCACCGCGTGGCCGTCCGGTAAGCCAAACAGAAATTTCGTCGTCTCGCCGTCGCCGGTCTCCCGCTTGGCTAGAACTGGCAAATGGGTAATCCAGGCGGCAGTCGACAGCTTCTGGCGCAGATTTTTCGGGAGGTTGGTCATCTCTGAGAGGTCAGTCGCGCCATGCCGGTACAGCCAGGTGAAAACCTGGGCGGCCCGGTATTTTGGCTCGCCCAGGTCACTCATTAAAGCTTCCAGTTCTTCCGGCAGCAGACTGCTGAGATCGATTTTTCCGGTCAAACTGACCACCCTTTCCCCCGCCGCCGGCGGCCGCAGTACCCATAGTATACAGCGCTTCTTGCCAGAGTATACCAAAAAAACCGCCTTCTGTCCAGATGCTCCTGCGGGCGGCGGCCTGCCTTCCGGCACCACTCCCTATGTATTGTTATGTGACAAAGCGTAGAGTATAATATTATCAATCGTGATAATATTAAAGCCGCATGCTGGTTTCGCGGCAGGGATATTCTCAACCGAAGAGAAATGAGATAGCAGCAGTCGAACTCAACATGCTGGTACCAAGGAAGGAGAGGTGATATGGATAACGAGAGGTTTCAGGACTTAGTTCTCGAAAGGCTTGGTTGTTTGTCCACTAAGTTCGATTCAATGTCCGCGCGGGTGGATTCTCTGACCGATACTGTAGGCTCTTTGTCCACGCGGGTGGATTCTCTGTCTACACGGGTGGATTCTCTGACCGATACTGTAGGTTCTTTGTCCACACGGATGGATTTTCTGTCTACGCGGGTGGATTCTCTATCCGACACAGTAGTCTCTCTGTCTACTAAGTTCGATTCTATGTCCACTAAGGTAGACAACATCGAAGCCGATGTCAAGGCACTGAACCACAAAATGGATGCAGTCTACGAGCAAACCGCCGGGCTTACTGAGTTCCAGACCATGATTACCCACAAGATCGACGACGTCGCCAATACGGTGGACTACCTTACTCATAAGGAAAGTCAGACCGAAAGAGATCTCTTCGTCATCAAGCGAAACATCTCACTCAGCAAATAACCGCATTCTAGTTTTAACGGGGCTGACTAAAAAGAGTAATAGTCAGCCCCTTCCTTATTAAGAAAAAAATTAG
>CAZHIT010000132.1:0-7254 GCA_964533125.1 uncultured Candidatus Sumerlaeota bacterium | reverse complement strand
GTGCGCCGGGGCGATACCCTCTTTCAGCTCGCCCAAAAATACGGGACGACCATTACCGCCCTCCTGGTCTTAAATCCCCAACTCCGCGACCCGGCCAAGCTCGCTGCCGGTCAGTTCATCTGCCTCCCGGACGCTCCCCCCGCCTGCCCTCCCGGCAGCGCGCCCTATACAGTCCGCGCCGGCGATACACTCTTTCGCCTGGCTCAGCGGACTAAAACCACGGTGAGCGCTCTCCAGGCTATCAATCCCGCCATCAAGAACCCAGCCGTTCTGACCCCGGGTCAAACTTTATGCTTGCCGATGACAGCAAAAGCAGAGATCGTGACCAGCCTTGCTTCCGATCCTGCTCAGACTGATTTGCTGCCGCCCGACTGTCCAGTGGGTTCCTTTACCTACACGGTACAAAAAGGCGAATCACTGTACCAAATCGCCCTGAAATACGGCACTACGGTGGCCGCGATTCTGGCCATCAATCCCCAGATTATCGACCCAGCCCTGATAATCCCCGGTCAGCTCATCTGCGTTCCGGGTACCGTCCCGCCGCCCCCGCCGCCGGTGCCTACCCTGCCACCTCTGCGCCGGGGTAGCGCCGGGGCCTACGTCGGTTTCCTCCAGGCGCGGCTGGCGGACCTAGGTTTTAGCCCGGGTGCCATTGACGGCGTCTTTGGCCAGCGCACCGAGGAAGCGGTCACTACTTATCAGGCGAGCCTTGGCTTGCTGCCGGACGGCATCGTCGGCCCCCTCACCTGGGGTGCCCTGCTTTCGATCCCGCCCGCCTTCCCCATCCTGCGGCAAGGGTCAACCGGGCCTTATGTGCTCTTCGTCCAGCAGCGCTTGCTTGACCTGAGCATCAGCCCCGGTGCGGTGGATGGCGTTTATGGCCCGCTGACGGCCGCCGCAGTTACCGCTTTTCAGACCGAAGAGGGTCTTACCGCCGATGGAGTGGTCGGTGCCACGACCTGGAACGCCCTCTTCCTGGCTCTGCCTCCCGCGCCCCCGCCGCCGCCACCCCCACCGCTGCCACCCTTCCCTACCCTCCGGCGCGGCGATACCGGGCCCTATGTCCAGATTCTGCAGCAGCAATTAAGGGCTAACGGTTATGACCCCGGCCCGGAAGACGGGGTGTTCGGCCCGCTGACCGAAGCCGCAGTCAAGGAGTTTCAGACCAGCCGCGGGCTCACCCCGGACGGAGTCGTCGGTCCGCTCACCTGGGAACAACTGTTTGAACCTGCATGAACCAACAGACCCCGTGCGCGGGGTCTGTTGGTTCATAAACAGAGGCGAAGGGAGAGGTTTACTCCCGGCTGAGGTGGCTGATGTCGTTGACGCCGAGAACGGTCGGGACCCGGTCGCGGAACTCGATCACATTTACCGCCCCGCTGTATTGCATAATGCGCCAAAAGGCCGAGAGGTCCATCTTTAGCATCAGGCAGAAGAGCATCCGGATCGAGCCGCTGTGCGCAACCGCAGCCACCGCCCCTTCGGAGTGGGCGTTAAGGATCGCGTCTAAGGCGGTACTGACCCGATCCCGCAGGCCCAGCAGTTCTTCCCCGCCGGGGATAGTAAAGTTCAACGGGTCTTCCCGCCACTGCTGCAGCGCTTTGGCGTAATGCTCGCGGACAAAAGAGTACGGCCGGCCCTCCCATTCCCCGAAGCCGACTTCGAGCAGGCCGGGCAGGACGATGGGCTCCAGGTGGTGGGGTGCGGCGATGCGGGCAGCGGTCTCCACCGCCCGGCTAAGGGCGCTGGTGTAGACGGCCGATAGACCAGCCCCGGCCAGGGCGCGGCTGACCTGGTCCGCCTGGCGGTAACCGTCTTCATTGAGAGGAACGTCGGTTTGGCCGGTATAGCGCGTTTCCTTATTCCAGATGGTCACACCGTGCCGGACCAGATATAAGCGCAGGGTGGACAAGCTGCATCACTCCAGGTTTAGTATTCGATTCCCCGCCGGCTGGGTATTCCCTGGCGGAAAGGGTGCTTGATTTCGGTCATTTCGGTCACCAGGTCGGCCCGGTCGATGATTGCTGCCGGCATTCCACGCCCGGTCAGCACCACTTCCACCAATGGCGGCTTGTCCGCGAGCAAAGCCAGCACTGCTTCCGGCGACAAGAGCCCCAGGTTCAGGGCCGCGCTGATCTCATCCAGGATGACGATGTCGTACTCATCGCCCCGGATAATCGCCTGGGCGTGGGTCCAGGCCAGGTCCGCCGCTTGCCGGTCGGCGGCGGTCACCGCTCCCGGCCGGACAAAGCAGTCGCCACAGCCGTCGCACTCCATCTGGCCGGACTTGATCATGCTGCTGCGGGGGCAGCTCCGGCCAAACTGGACGATCCGCAGCTCCGGGTACAGGCGCTCGGCGGCGGCACCTTCCCCGGAGTAGGCGCTGCCCTTGAGAAACTGGATCATATACACCCTGAAGCCGTGGCCTGCCGCTCGCAGGGCCAGCCCCAGGGAGGCTGTAGTTTTGCCTTTGCTGCTGCCGGTATACACCTGCACCAGACCGGTTTTCAGGCGGTCGCGCACCTAATCCTCTCCTCTCGCGGTAAAAAATGCCCGGACGGCGCCGATCTCGCTCGCTGCGGAAACAATCCGGGTCAGCGGGTGACTTTGTATCTGTTCGAAACTAGTTGCCGCAATTCCTCCTGTATAGTCCCTCTCCGCCGGATTTCCCGGCCTAAACGCCAGTACCGGGGTCCCATTCGCCAGGGCGGCAACGGCGGCATCAAGGTTAGCCAGGTTACCCGGTCCGAAGGGAAATTCGGTCAGGACGACCAGGTCCGCCTGTCGGCACCAGGCGGTGTTTTCGACCGCCAGGTCCGGGGGTACGGGCGAAAACGGCGGCGCCTCCAGGCAGGGGATACCCAGGTCCTGCGCCATCTGCCAGTCGCTGTCCCCCCGGTTGAGTACCCCGCAGGTGACCGTATACCCCGCCCCCCGCAGGGCGTAGAGCAGAGCCGCGCCGGTGCCCCCGCCGCCAATAACGTGCACCCGCTGACCGCCGGCGGAGGCGGCACTCGCCGGTGCAGTTAACAGCACGGTCGGGCAGCGCAGCACTGGGTGCGGGGCCACGATCACCTCACTCCCATAGACTGCCCGGATGTTGGCGGCAGTAATCACTTCGGCCGGACTCCCCAGGGCGTAAACCCGGCCGCTCTGGAGGAGGACCAGGGTACGGCAAAACTGGGCGGCCAGGTTTAAGTCGTGCAGGACGGCAATTATGGTCAATCCCAAATCGCGGTTGAGCTGCTGCAGGCGCTGCATCAGGGTATTCTGGTGGCTTAAGTCCAGGTGGGCGGTCGGCTCATCCAGCAAAAGGATTTCCGGCTCCTGGGCCAGGGCCTGGGCCAAAAAGACCAGTTGCTTTTCACCCCCGCTCAACTCCTCCAGGCACCGGTCGCTCCACTCGGCAGTCCCGGTCAGCTCCATCGCCCGCCGGACGGCGGCGGCATCGCGCATGGTTTCGGCCTGCCAGCGCCCCTGGTGGGGGATACGCCCGAACCGGACCACCTCCCCCACGGTAAAGGCGGCGACCGCCGGGTGCTCCTGGGCCACCACCGCGAGGCGGCGGGCGACCTCCCGCTGCGGGGTGCGGTAGACTTCCTGCCCGCTCAGGTGGACCGCCCCCTGGGCAGGAGGCAGGACCCGGCTGATGCATTTTAAGAGGGTGGACTTCCCCGAGCCGTTCGGGCCGATAATCCCGAGGAACTCCCCGGCCGGAACGGAGAGGCTGACCCCGCGCAGGACTTCCCGCGCCGCGTAACCAACCCGGACTCCGTCTATCGTCAAATGGATCTGTGCCACCACTCTCACCCCCTCTCCGCGCTCACCTTTGGTTCCCCCGCTGCAGCAGGTACAGGAAAAACGGCGCCCCCAGCAGGGCGGTGAACACTCCCACCGGGATTTCGGCCGGCGCCAGGATGGTCCGGGCCGCCGTGTCCGCCGCTACCAGCAGGGTCGCCCCGCAGGTTACGGCGGCGGGCAGTAAGTTCCTATGGTCCGGTCCAACCGCCAGACGGGTCATATGGGGCACCACCAGGCCAACAAAGCCGATAATCCCGCTCACCGATACCGCCGCCGCCGTAGCCAGGGAAGCGGCGAGTAACACCCGCTGCCGCACCCGGGGGACGTCAATCCCCAGGTGCGCCGCTGCTTCGTCCCCGAGCGATAAGGCGTTCAGCTCCCGGTGGTACCAAACCGGCACCGCCGCCCCGCTGACCATTAACGGCAGTACGGTCGCGATCCGGCCCCACTCCGCCCCGGCCAGCCCGCCCATCATCCAAAACACCACTTCCTCCATCCGCTCCCGGCCGAGGAAGATCACAAGCGAACTAAGCGCGGAAAAGAAGGAGCTGACCGCCACCCCGGTCAGGATCAGATTCAGCACCGGAGTCGTCCGCCCCCGGCGCGACAGGCGGTAAGCCAGGAGCAGGCTGATTACCGCGCCGGCAAAGGCCGCGAGCGGCACCGCCCCAAACCCAAAAGCGCTGAACTGGAGGTTGTTGATAATCGCGAGCGCCGCCCCCAGGGCCGCCCCGGAGGAAACGCCGATGAGGTACGGATCGGCCATCGGGTTTTGCAGCACTCCCTGGTAGGCGGTCCCGGCCAGAGCCAAGGTCGCCCCGGTAGCCAGAGCCAGGACGATGCGGGGTAGGCGCAGGCGCAGGATGATACTCTCTTCCGCGATGGTCCAGTTATGGATGATATACCGGCCAACCAGCGGCAGGCGGGACAATAGGATACCCCCCACCCGCTCCGCCCGGACCGGCACCGCCCCGGCGGCAGCGGCCAGGATAACCGTGGCCACGAGTAACCCGAGAGCCGCCGCCCAGGCAAAGCTCCTTCGCCCGCTTGGCTTGATGTTCATCCGCACCACCCGCACTTTCCGGGATACTTCACTTGGTATCTCAGCCTGCCTGCACCGGAACTCACTTGATCCGCTCCGGGTACAGCGCCGCCGCAATCAAGCGCAGGGCGGAAACGATGCGCGGCCCCGGCCGGGAAACCGTGTCGGCGTCCACCAGGTACACCCGTCCGGCCTGGACGGCGGATAGGGTCTCCCAACCGTCGCGGGAGGTGATGCCCGCTGGCGTTTCCGGGTTTGGGGTGAGGATAACCTGAGGATTATTAGCAAACAGCATTTCCTCGCTGTAACTGGAATAGGCGGCAGGAAGGTCGCCCGCGATGTTGCTGCCGCCGGCCAAAACCACCAGGTCGTGGATAAACGAGCCCGGCCCGGCTGTCCACATCCCCCACTCACCCGGAGGCGATACTTCGTAGAACACGGTCACCTGTTCAACCGGTGCGATCTGGCTCAGTTCCGCCTGCACCGCCGCAATCTCCGCCGCGAGATCAGCCACCAGGTCCGCCGCCGCGGCGCTAACGCCGGTAATCCGGCCAATGGTCTCAATATCAGCCAAAATGTCGGCAACCGTTGTCGCCTGGAGAACGACCACCGGCAAGCCCAGGGCGGTCAGCCGCTGCACCCCCGCGCTGTCGGCGGACCCGACGGTCAGGACCAGATCCGGGGCCAGGGCCACAATCTGTTCGTAGTTCGGGTCGATGGCACCTCCGACTTTGGCGACGGCGGCTGCGGCGGCGGGATAATCGCTGTAATCGTCCGTCCCGACCACCGCTTCGCCCAGGCCCAGGGCGAACAGGGTCTCGGTATGGCCCGGGGCCAGGGTGAGGATGCGAACCGGTTTGGCCGGCAGGGTGACGCTCCGCCCGGCGTCGTCGGTGAGGGTGAGCGGGTAAACGGTAACGGTCGCCGCCGGCGATGGCTCCGGCGCCGACGGCCTGGCACAGGCGGAGACGGTCACAAGGGCTAACAGGATCAGAACGATAGCGATTGGATAATGGTAGCGTTGCATCGGTAATTCTCCTTTCCCTTAGCGAAAAAAATACCCCCGGTCTGGATCGACCGGGGATTTTTGCCCGTAGCCAGCACTCCCCCTCTCCCAAGAAGGTCATCCAGTGCACAGGACAGGCAGGTCTCCTGGCTGCAGTTCATCTGGTCCCGGCCTTCCCGCAGCTATGGCTGCAGTGGCGTGGAGCGGGACAATCCCTGTTTACAGTGGCTGGGCCGCGCCGGTTAAGTCTTAGCTTCCGGTCTTCCCTATTCTCTCCCCGCGCATACGGGGAGCACCTGTCCGCAGTATGAAGTTGTTGTCTGTATTATACCCGGTCTTTTTCCGAAGCGCAAGCGGCCAGGGCCCGCAATTTGTCCACTTCCCCCAGGGTGAGGCGGCGGTAGCGCCCGGGTTCTACCCCGTCTAAGGTCAGAAAACCTAAGCCCACCCGCCGTAAAGAGAGGACCCGGTGCCCGATGGCCGAGAGCATCCGCCTTACCTGCCGGTTGCGGCCCTCGTGGATATCGATCTGCACCAGGGTCCGGCCGGGGTCGGCGGCAACAATGCGGACTTTGGCCGGGGCGGTCAGACCGTCTTCCAGTTGGATGCCGGTCCGCAGGCGTTGCAGATTGGCCTCGGCCGGGATCCCGTCCACCGCCGCGAGATAACTTTTGGTGATCTCATGGCTGGGGTGGGTCAGCGCCTGGGCCAGCTCGCCGTCGTTCGTGAGCAGCAGTAAGCCCTCGGTTTCGTAATCAAGGCGCCCGACGGGGTACACCCGCTCCTTCACCCCCGGCAGCAGGTCGAGCACCGTCGGCCGGCCAAACTGGTCGCGGGCCGTGGTCACATAGCCCTGGGGTTTATGCAGGAGAAGATACACCTTAGCCGCTGCCGGCTTGACCGGCGCCCCGTCCAGGGTGACCCGGTCGGTCCCGGGTTCGATCTTCGTTCCCAGTTCGTCCACTACCCGGCCGTTCACCCGCACCCGGCCGGCGCGGATCAGGTCTTCACACTGGCGCCGGGAGGCTACCCCGGCCGCCGCGAGAAATTTCTGCAGTCGCTCCATCGGTTATCCCCCCCGCCCTTTTGTTCCCTGTGGCCTAGATTAACCCGCCGGCGGGTGGTTTATGAGCCCGGTAATCAGCCAAGTTCGCCCGGAACCCCATAGCTTTCTCCGCCTAACGGCAGCGCTTGCCCGTAAAATCGGCCGAAACGATCTTGTACACATTCACGGTCGCCGCCATAGCGGCGTCAATAACAAAATCCTTGCCGGTCTGGTGCCGCATCAGGCACTCCAGGATGCGGATCTGCTCGTCCTGATCTTCGACCACGGAGGCCATGCCCTTGCCGATGATTAGTGTAGTTAGAATTACATGGTGCTTAGAGACGCCTCCACCAAGAGCAA
>CAZHIT010000131.1:0-7299 GCA_964533125.1 uncultured Candidatus Sumerlaeota bacterium | reverse complement strand
CCCCGGTCTTCATCTCGGCGATTTTCCCCCGGTGCAGCACCATGCCGCCCAGCAGCTGGACGTCGAAATGGCGCATCCCCACCGTCCGCACCGCCGCCTCCCGCACCACGGCAAAGGCCTCCGGTAAAATCTCGTCGGGCGGCCGGCCGGCTACAATCTGCCGGCGGAACTCCGGCGTTTTCGCGGCCAGCGCGGCGTCATCCAGCTTTTGCAGTTCCGGCTCCAACTGGTTGATCAGTTGCACCGTCTTCCCATATTTTTTCAGTTCTTTTTCATTATCGTCCCCTAAGAAGTTTTGCAAAAACTTAAACATCGTATCCCCCCTTCGCAAAACAGGGACCCTGAAAAGGTCCCCGCCGCACTGCGATCGCCCCTATTCTATCATTCTTTCCCATTCTCTGCAAGCTGACGCCTACTGCTCCCCTTGCGGCGGATGGTTGGCCGTGAGTGTCGGCAGGACGCGGATAAACGCCGCCAGCACCCGGGGGTCAAATTGGCTGCCGGCGCCCTTTTGGATTTCGGCGATGGCCTCGTCCGTCGCCTGGGCTTTCCGGTACTGCCGGTCGGAGGTGATGGCGTCGTAGGCATCCACCACCGCCAGGATGCGCGCCCCGATGGGAATGGCCTCACCCGCGAGGTTATCCGGGTAACCGGTGCCGTCAAACCACTCGTGGTGGTGGCGGACGATTACCGCCCCGTCGGCCAGGAACTTAATCCCGGCGATGATACTGTGCCCAACCAGCACATGGCGCTTGACCTCATCGTACTCCGCATCCAACAGGCGCCCCGGCTTGTTCAAAATCTCATCCCGGGTGCCGATTTTCCCGATATCGTGCAGCAGGCTCACATACTGCAAAATCTCGACCTGGTCTTCCGGCAACTTCAGGGCCCGGGCCGTGGCCACGGCGTAGCGGGTTACCCGCTCGGAATGACCCCGCGTATAGGTATCCTTGGCGTCGATCGCGGCCGCGAGCGCCCCCACCGTGTTTAAGTACACGTCCCGCATGTCGATAAACCGCTGGAAAGAATGGCGGGCCAGCATCAGCGGCAGAAAAAACAGCATCACCCCAAAGGCCCCAACGCTCTGGTAAACCCGGGCCAGCAGAACCCCGATGGGAGCCAGGGTGATATAGTTCGGTACCAGCCAGCGGAAGTTCACGAGCCACATCCCCAAAGGGGAGATGCCCTGGTCGAGCGCCATGATGATCACCATCAGGGTCACATTCACCAGCATATAGGTAACGGCGCTTGCGGCGAGATGAGGGATATCCCCCGGCAAATTCAGCAAGGTCAGGGTGCCGCCGCCCGGCAGCAGGACGAAGCCGGCCAAACCGGCGGAGAGCGCCAGCTGAGCCCGGTTAAACAGCGTCTTTTCGAGGGCGATCTTCCCGGTCAGTTCGCGCAGGCTGAGCGTCCCCAGCGCCGCGACCCAGGTGCCCACCGCCGTCCCGTAGGTCAGCAGGCTCGCAAAGATGAACACAAAGCCGATGGAGACGCTCGCCTCCCCCCGGGGCAGGCGA
Source organism: uncultured Candidatus Sumerlaeota bacterium (assembly GCA_964533125.1). GTDB lineage: Bacteria > Bacillota > SLNR01 > SLNR01 > JBMNPB01 > CAZHIT01. The sequence goes on along the minus strand of CAZHIT010000131.1, from coordinate 5,779 downwards.
ACCGGCATCGCTTCGGCGATGAGCGTCAGTAGGGTAAAAAAAACGAGGCCCTGCCATTCCGGCGCGGTCGCTGGCAGGCGCAAAAAGGCCAGCAGGGCAAAACCGGAACAGATCACCCCGTACAAATAGGCACGCATTAACGGACTATGCTGCTGCATCAGGCTTCACTCCATCTATTCACTCCATACAAAAAAGGGGGACCGACGGAACCGGATCAGTCGGGTTCTACCAACCCCACTTAATGTTCGCGCCACCGGCCAAAACCAAAGCCATCAGGGCGAGAATAACCTTCGCGAGCTTCACAGAACCAACCTCCTTCACGGTTTACTCTGCTTCCACTCCGCTATCGGAAACAGGCCAAACCGCTTCGCTCGAGGTTCCGCTCTCAGGTATCCCCGCGGTTCCGTCAGTCCACTCCCAGCTATCGCGTTTAATCCGGGTCCGGTTCGCTTACGGGTTCGGTGGTCACCGAAAACCGCCGGTTCAGGGCGCTCAGCACCGCCCGGGCGGTCGCATCCCGCTCGTCGCTCCGTACCAGCGACGAGCCGACCAGGGTCTCTTCCCCATTCTGGGTCAGAGCCGACACCGCCACATTTACCACCTGGCTGTTCCCCAGCCGGATCACCGCCACATCTTCCACCGAAAAGATCACGCCGGTCTGGATGGTCTGCTCCACCGCCGCCAGGGTTGCCATCGCCACCAGGCGCAGGCTGTTGCCCCGCGAAAGCGGCCCGCCGTGACTGCCGCGGTACTGCTCGCCCTCGCACTGCAGGTTCACCGTTACCTCGGCAATCGGCCCGGTGGTGGTAAAGCTCAGCCCCAGCAGGACCGGCCGTTTGCGTTTGGACTTGGGCGGCTCATCCCCCTCCAGCTGGGCGATGCTGATAATCTTATGGTCGATCGGCAGACCGTAATGGGCGGCAAACACCGACTCGATATCCCGGACGATTTGCTTGGGGCTGCGGTTTGTGCCGGCGATCAGGTGGATTTCCCGGATTCCCTTACTGTCGGTGACGATCTTGGCCGAGACTACCCCCCGGACCTTACCCAGCAGCAGCTCGCATTCTTCGACGGGAAACTTCCCGTTGCCGTTATCCCCCACACCGATCCCCTCCCGTATACTGTTTCGACAAAAAAATGGGAAACCCTTCATCCCTTGCCCCTCTGACCGGTCTGGTTCAGCCCATTTTTCTGCCGTCCGGCAGCAGGAGGTCGGTAAGCACCCACAGCCCGCCCGCGACCGCCGTATGCCCTCCCAGCACCACCGGCACCGGCGCGCTGCTCGCGGCGGCAGTGAAGTCCCGGACGAAACCGTCCTTGATCACCTCGTAACGGCCGAGGTCCGAATTGAAGCGGTCCCAGGCGCTCACTTCGCCCCGGAGGGCGGCAAACACCACCCGGGTATCGATAAACGCCGCCTGGCAGTACTCCCCGAGCCCGGCGAAGAACCGCTCCGGGCTCATTCCCAGCAGCATCGCCCCGAGCAGCGAGCGCACCTCGCCCCGGCTTTGCCGGCCCAGGGCTTTCATGCCCCGCTCTTCGGAGATCACCCGCAAGCGGCACTGGAAGTTCTGGTTAATCCAGCTCATAATCGGCGGCCCGACCCGTCCAGCCAGTAAGATTTCGGCGTTCGGAACCGCAAAGCACCGGGCGGCCGCCAGCAGCCGCTCCGCTTCTGGCTTCAACTCAGCCAGACTAGCTTTGGTCCGGTGCCCCGCCCCCGGGTGCAGCGCCAAAAACAACAAATCCCCCGGGGTATCCACGTCAAAGCTCATCCCGGCGGAGTTGGGGAGATAGACCGCCGGCAGCCCGGCCTGCTCGTGCAGGAGCCAGCCCAAAGGGTTATCGATATCCGGCAGGTCGATCCGCTCCAGGACCGCCGCCGGGCCAAAGGCGATTAAGTCCGCCGACTGGACGTTATTGGCGATCATCACCGCTTCCCGCTCCGCGAGCTCGGTGATGATTGCCTGCAGCTCCGCCTCCGTCAGCAGCGGCACGCTGGCCCCGCCGAAATAGATGACCTTCTGCAGCCGGTACTCCCGGACGATCTGCGCCAGGACCGCCCCGAAATGAAAGCGGCCAAAGCCGGCGCTGTCCACCACGGTTACCCCCAGCGCGGTTGCCGCCTGCCCCAGCTCCGGGTAGTTCGTCACCAGGATCACCGGCTCAATCTCCGGCCGGGCGCAGAGTTTTTCGAGACTGTCCAGGGTAATCATTTGCCGCTGCCGGCCAAACTCCCGGTCCAGGGCATCCTGGGGCGCCCCGCCTTCAAATACCACCGCACTGACTTTGCTGGCCATCCCTCCGACCCGCCTTTCGCCCGATAAGTTCATTCCTGCTGCGGCCGCCAATAAACCAATTATAGCATAAATGCCCACGCGGTATGTAACGGCATCTACCACAAAATAGTTAGAGCCAGGCGCCGTCCGGCGCCTGGCTCCCCTGCCCCTTGAGGTTAGTTGTACTCCGGCTCGATCAGGCCGTAATTCCCATCTTTGCGGCGGTACACCACATTGGTCTCTTCCGTTTCCGAGTTGATGAAGACGAAGAAGTCGTGCCCCAGCAGGTCCATCTGCATGACCGCTTCCTCCGTCCGCATCGGCTTGATGTTGAAGCGCTTGGTCCGCACCACTTTCCGGTCGTCGTCATCCACCAACGCCGCCGCCGGCACTCCAACCACCGGTTTCGCTTCGCTGGCGACCCGCCCTTTGCGGCTCACCCGGGCTTTGTATTTTTCAATCTGCTTTTCCAGTTTATCCAGGACCAGGTCCACCGAGGCATACATATCCTCGCTCTTCTCTTCGCCCCGCAAAATCATTCCGTTCAGCGGCATGGTCACTTCGATGATATGCCGGCCCTTTTCGACGCTCAGGACGACCTGGGCTTCCTGCAGATGCTCAAAATGCCTTTGCAGTTTGCTGATTTTGCGTTCCGCATACTCCCGCAGCGCGTTCGTTACTTCGATGTTCTTCCCGCGTACGATTACCTGCACGACACCCAACTCCTTTCTGATGATCTGGTTACTAGTATTCCACAATCCGGCGATTAATCCTGTCAGTTATATCCGGCCGCCGAAATATTCGGGCACCCGGGGCAAAGATAAACCCCGGTAGCCAGTACCGGGGTTCTGCTTAGCGGTGGTTTATAGTTAGATCTTGCTGACGTTAGCGGCCTGCGGACCGCGCGGACCTTCCACGATTTCGAATTCGACCGCCTGACCCTCATCGAGGGTTTTGAAACCTTCGGTCTGGATGGCCGAGAAGTGAACGAAGACGTCGCCGCCTTCGGCCCTCTCAATGAACCCATAACCCTTCTCAGGATTGAACCATTTGACTTTACCTTGCATGAAAATCTACCTCCTAATCTTTACTTGCTGCAGGTCCGGCTAAACCCACAAAGTCACTTTACCACGTTTGCCAAACCATGTCAACTCTTTTCTCCGGTCCCGGGTTTTGTCGGATTGTGCCGGTGCCGCCGCGGCTCCGGCCGGCGGGAACCCTAAGTCTGTGGACATCTCTCTGTGGATAATGTTGACAAGTCTGTTGATAAGGCGATTTTCCGCCATTTCTCCTGTGTATAAACTGTACTCTGTCCCCATGGACAAACCAGGGCGGCGGCGGAAAATGTCGGGTTTTGCCGGCCGCCGCCCCGGGGTTTGGGGCATAAAAAAACGAACCCGGGTTACCCCGGGTATCGCATTTTACTTCATCTTGTCAAAGCAGGACTGGCAGTACACCGGCCGGTCATTCCGCGGCAAAAACGGAACTTGGGTCGCGGCGCCGCAGGCGGCGCAAATCGCATCGTGCATTTCCCGGGGCGGTCTGGCATCACCGGACTGCCCTTTGCGGGCCATCCGGCAGGGCCGGCACCGCGCGGGTTCATTCACAAAACCTTTTTCCTGGTAAAACTCCTGGTCCCGGACGGAAAAGATAAAGTCGGCTCCGCAATCCTTGCACTTCAGCACCTTGTCTTCGAACGCCATTGCATAACCCCCTCATATCGTGGATATTAGCCTGCTAACATTATAATCCCCATTACTGGAAAAAGCAAGCGGTTACCCCAAGAATTATGGCCTCAGATACCACACCCCAGACCTCAGACACTGGCCTTTAGACCTCAGACCTTAGCCCCTTGGCATTTGCCCTCCGGCCTTGGGCCTTATCCCCCGGCCCGCCGGGCCTGCCGCAGCCGGGGCTCCCCGGCGGAAAAAGTGAAAAAATACTGGTAGACCGGGTGCTCCGTCCAGTCCGGGGCCGCCCCGGCCGGGTTAGCCAGATTCTGCAGCTGCTGCCGGGCCAGCAAGGCCTGGATCTCCTCGCCCAGGCGCGAGAGGCTGCGGGCGATGGATAACAGGTTGTTGTTCGCCTGCCGCAGGTACTCGGCCTGGTCCGGCGGCAGAAGCGACAGCAGGGCGTCAAAGTCCAGGTCATCCAGGTAGTACCGGCGGGCCACCAGCGACTTCAGATGCCGGAAATCGAGGTCAATAGCCATCACCTGTTCCATCAGAGCCTGCCGCTGGTTTAAGACCAGGAGCAGCAGATCGGCATTTTGCCCTTCGATCGCCTTTAACTCCTGCAGCATAAACCGGCGCATCTCGGTCAGTTTTTTCAGCTTCAACAACAATACATCGATCAGATCGGCGGCCAGGTCCAACTCCTCCGCGGCCTGGCTGAACACAGTAAACGACAAGGTATCACCTCCCGGAGAAAATGCGGCCCTGGTCGTCCGCTCGTTTGCCTGGGCCACTTCCCTGATTCTCCGTTCCGGTCTCCTTTACCTGTTTTTGCCAGTTGTTTATTTCCGACACTCCCGGATGATCTGCCGCCAGGTATCCCGCAATTCCGACAGCATCCCCCCGACTTCGGTCAAAATGAGCCGGTCCTTTTTGATATTGGCCTGGACCAGGCGCGCCGTCATGTAGTCGTAGAGCAGACGCAGCTGCCCCGCGACCTCCCCGGCGTCGTAGTTCAGCGTCGCCGTCAGTTCCGCGAGGATGCGCTCCGTGCCCATAATCGGCTGGTGCGCTTCCGCCGCCTTCCCGGCCGCAATCATCCGCTCCGCCTGCCGGGTCAGCTGCACCGCCCGGTCGTACAGCAGCAACAATAATTCGCCGGTGTTACTGGTCAGAACCTGGTTACTCTGGTACCGTTCGTACAGATTCGCCTGGGCCATACTCATCCGTTCCACTCTCCTTATCCTCTGGGAACAAATCCTCGGTCCAAATCGGTCTCCTGCTGTATATATCGGTTTTTTGCCTGATTAATTAACCAGGTGATGGGAATATTAAGGGCAGGACAGCGCTAATCACCACTGAAGGAGGGACAACAATGGATAACAAGCTCAAATGCGACGCGACGACCTGTGTGCACAACGTCAGCCACCTCTGCGGCGCCGCGGCCATTACCGTGCATGGCGGTGATACCGAGGTCGGCCAGGATACCTTCTGCAGCACCTACGCCCACCGCGGCTTGGCCAACTATGTCACCGGCGCGGCGAACATGAACATCGGCGGCGGACTGGCGCAAATGGTCAGTTCCGAGGACGTCATGGACCCCAAGGTTAACTGTACCGCCGTCAACTGCGTCTACAACGCCCAGGAAGTCTGCCACGCCGGCGAACTGCGGATTGAAGGTGAAACCTCCGAAGCCGCCGAACAAACCGTCTGCGAAACCTTTAAACCCCGGTAACCCTTATCCAGACCCCCTTACCCTTCTCCCCCATAGGAAAGGGGCTGTCCCAAAAGTAAATGGGGCAGCCCTCTTCTAGTTGTTGGCGGTGT
>CAZHIT010000130.1:0-7300 GCA_964533125.1 uncultured Candidatus Sumerlaeota bacterium | reverse complement strand
CAAGGGGGCGGACTATCTGGCGGCGCGGATCCGCCAAATCGCCAGGGAGCACGGGGTGACCCTGGTCGAGAATAAAGACCTGGCCCGGGGGCTGTACGATTCGGTGGATTTGGGCGGGATGGTTCCGGAAGCCCTGTACCAGGCGGTGGCCGAGGTCCTGGCCTTTGTCTACCGGGTTAAAGGCAAATTCTAAGGAGGTAGCCCATGACCGCACAGAGCGCGGCCGGTCCGGCAAACGGCTTCTTTAAAAACAGCGATATTCTGGTGGCGGGGGCCCTGCTGCTGATCGTCGTGATGATGGTCGTGCCCCTGCCGGCGGCGGCGCTGGATTTGCTCCTGACCTTTAATCTGTCGCTGGCTCTGCTGGTGCTGCTGGTGACCCTGTACACTACCGAGCCTCTGCAGTTTTCGGTGTTCCCGGCGTTGCTGCTGATGGCCACGCTGTTTCGCCTGGCCTTGAACGTTTCCTCCACCCGGCTGATTTTGCTGTACGGGGACGCCGGTGATCTGATTGCCCAGTTCGGGGCCTTCGTCATCGGAGGCAACGCGGTGGTGGGGTGCATCATCTTCTTAATTCTGGTCGTGATCCAGTTCATGGTCATTACCCGCGGGGCGGAGCGCGTGGCCGAGGTGGCCGCGCGGTTTACCTTAGATGCCATGCCCGGGAAACAGATGAGCATCGACGCCGACTTAAACGCCGGGATCATCACCGAGACCGAGGCACGGCAGCGACGGCGGGACGTGGAGCGGGAAGCGGATTTCTACGGCGCCATGGACGGGGCGAGCAAGTTTGTCAAGGGCGACGCCATTGCCGGCATCATCATTACGCTAATCAATATCGGCGGCGGCTTTGTTATCGGCATCGTCCAGGGGGGTATGAGCTGGGCTGAAGCCCTGCAAACCTATACCCTTCTGACCGTGGGCGACGGCCTGGTTTCGCAAATCCCGGCGCTGCTGATTTCGACCGCCACCGGGATTATGGTCACCCGGGCAGCCTCGGCCGGGAGCCTGGGGGGCGAAATGATCGGCCAGATCTTTAGTCAAGGGAAATCTTTGGGCATACTCGCGGCGGTGCTCCTGCTGTTTGGGCTGGTGCCGAGCCTGCCCCAGCTGCCCTTTTTAATCCTCTCGGCCGGGAGCGCCTTCCTGGCCTGGCGACTAAACCAGGCGGAGAGCGCCGGTCGGCGGGAAGCGGCGGCGGCGCCGAGGGAGGCCGAACCCCGGGTGACGCCGGAGAATGTGCTCGGGCTGATGCCCATCGACGCGCTGGAGATTGAACTTGGGTACGGCCTCATTCCGCTGGGGGACACCACCCAGGGCGGGGACCTGCTCGACCGGATTATCGCCATTCGCAAGCAGTTTGCCCTGGAGCAGGGATTGGTGCTGCCCCTGGTGCGCATCCGGGATAATCTCCAGCTTAAACCAAACGATTACGTGCTCAAAATCAAGGGGACCCCGGTAGCGGAGGGGGAACTGCTACCCGGGTACTACCTCGCGATGAACCCCGGGTTAGCCGAGGAGACGATCGACGGCATCCCCACCACCGAGCCGGTGTTTGGCCTGGCCGCTTATTGGGTGACCGAAAACGAGCGCGACAACGCCGCCGTCGCCGGCTACACGGTGGTGGACCTGCCGACGGTGGTGGCTACCCACCTGACCGAGATCATCAAACGCTTTGGCTACGAACTGCTGGGGCGGCAGGAGGTGTCGGTGCTGGTGGACGCGGTGAAGGAGGGGCACGGCGCGGTAGTGAGCGAACTGATCCCGGCCCTGCTGACTTTAGGCGAAATCCAGAAAGTCCTCCAGAATCTGCTGCGCGAAGGGGTTTCGATCCGCACCCTGCCGGCGATTCTGGAAACCCTGGCCGACCATGCCCGCGCGACGCGCGACCCGGACATCCTGACCGAGTACGTGCGCCAGGCCCTGGGGCGGGCCATTTCCCGCCAGTGCCGCTTCGGGCCGGGGGTGAACCGGGTGATTACGCTCGATCCGGCGCTGGAACAATTAATCCTCGACGGCATCCAGAGAACCGAGCAGGGCACCTATTTTGCCCTGGAGCCGGGGGTGGCGGGCCGGGTGGCGCAGAGCCTGGCCCGGGAAATGCAGAAAATGGCCGCCCAGGGGCTCTCGCCGGTGGTGCTGTGTTCGCCGGTGGTCCGCTTCTACTTCAAACGCTTCAGCGAGCGGGCGGCGCCCGGCCTGACGGTGCTTTCGTATAACGAACTGGAGCCGGATACCGAAGTCCAATCCGTAGGGACGGTGACGGGATAGATGCGGATACACAAATTCACCGGGCAAACATTGGCCGAAGCGGTGGGAAAGGTACGCGCGGAGCTTGGGCTCGACGCGGTGATTTTGCATACCCGCCAGTACCGAACCGGCGGCTTTTTGGGCCTGCGTCAGCGGCCGATGGTGGAAGTGACGGCGGCGGTGGACACCGACCCGAACCGGCGGCGGCCGGCGGCGCCGGCGGAGCCCGTCGCTTACGCCGCCGAACCGCTGGCGCAATTGCAGGGAGAGGTGGCCGCGATGCGGGCGGCCTTGGAGCGTCTGGCCGCCCCGGAACCTTTTGTGCCGCCGTACCTCGGGTTTTATGAGCAGCTGGTGGCAGCTGGGGTGGAAGAACCGATCGCCCGGCAGGTCATTGGGGAACTCGCGGCCGAACCATCAAAAGAGCCGGAGGAACTGCGTGAGCGCCTGGTGTGCCGGGTGGCTGCCGCGCTCCGTGGGCCGCAGCCGATCCAACTCCTGCCGGGGCGGCCCCGGGCGGTGATTGTGCTGGTCGGGCCGACCGGAGTGGGGAAAACGACCACCATCGCCAAGCTGGCCGCGAACTATACCCTGCTCGCCGGGCAGAAGGTGGGGCTGATTACCGCCGATACCTACCGCATCGCGGCGGTGGAGCAGCTGAAAACTTACGGCGAGATTATCGGGGTGGACGTGACGGCGGTCTTCACTCCGCCGGAGTTAAAGGACGCTCTGGATGGCTGCCGCGGCAAGGACCTGGTCTTAATCGATACCGCCGGGCGCAGCCACCGCAACCGGATGCAGATGTCGGAGCTGAAAAGCCTGCTCCAGGCGGCGGCGCCGGACGAGGTCTACCTGGTGCTCAGCCTGACGACCAAGCCGAACGACATCGCGGAAGTGATCCAAACTTATACGGCGGCTGGGTTTACCCGCCTGGTGTTTACCAAACTGGATGAAACCGCCGGCTGCGGGGCGATGCTGAACGCCGCCGTCCGTACCGGCAAGGCGATTGCCTACATCACCGCCGGGCAGAATGTCCCGGACGATATCGAAGTGGCTAATCCGGAGCGCATCGCCAGAATGATCGTGGGGTGAGAAGGTGTTAAGTGACCAGGCGGAACGACTGCGGCAGATCGCCGCCGCGCTCCGGGTGGAGACAAAAGAACCGACCCCGCCAGCGCCGGCTAAGATCGCCCGGACCATCGCCGTTACCAGCGGCAAGGGGGGCGTCGGCAAAACCAATGTAACCGTAAACCTTGCCATTGCGCTTGCCGCCTGCGGCAAGAGGGTGCTGGTGCTGGACGCCGACTTAGGGCTCGCGAACGTAGATGTGGTGCTCGGCATCAATCCCCGCTACCACCTCGGGCAGGTGCTGGCTGGGGAGAAGCGCCTGAGTGAGATTATTACGGCGGGGCCGGGCGGCATCCGGGTCATTGCCGGCGGTTCGGGTCTCGCGGACCTGCTGGATGTGAGCGAAGGGGATGTCCGTCGGTTCCTGGCTGGTTTGCATGAATTGGAGCAGGAGTACGATACTATCCTAATCGATACCGGTGCGGGCCTGTCGGCAGCGGTCCGGTACTGCGCGCTGGCGGCGGACGAGATTTTGGTGGTGACGACGCCGGAGCCGGCGGCGATCACCGACGCCTACGCCACGGTGAAGACCCTGCTGCGCGAGGACAATACCGCCCAAATCTCGCTGGTGATGAACCTGGCCGCCGACCAAGCCGAAGCGGAGCGCCTGGCTGACCGCCTGACCCGAGTGATCACGAAGTTCGTGGGGGTGGATGTGCCCTTCCGCTGTTTTATCCCCTCTGACCCCTGGGTGCGGCGGGCCATCCGCCGGCAGGAACCCTTTTTCCTGGCCTACCCGGCGGCTCCGGCCACGGCAGCCATCACCCGGCTGGCGGCGGACTTAGCCGGGAGCACCTGCCGGTCGCCCGGTTCGGGCTTCTCCCGGTTTATCCAGCGCCTGCTCGGCCGCCGGGAAGGTTAGAACCCGGCGGACGGTCAAGACCGACAAGGAGGTGGGAAGATGGGCAGCCGCGGACAATTGCCGGCCCAGGTGAACCAGCCGCTGGAGATCGAGGTGGGGGAAGGGAAGACCAAACGCAAGTATCCGAGTTTTTTGGTGGAGAGCGCCCCCGGGGCGATTAGTGTTGCTGCCCCGATGCAGGGCGGGGAATTGGTACCGCTGCCGGCGGGGACAGGAGTGATGGTGGTTTACTCCGATACCGGCGGACTGTACGCCTTCCCGGCGAAGGTGACGGCGATGCGGCCGGGCAAAACGGCGGTGCTGGTGTTGCAGCCAACCGGAGCGGGGGAGCGGGCGCAGCGGCGGGACTTTGTCCGTCTGGATATTTTGCTGCCCGTCCGCTACGGGGTTTTGCCGGAGCCCTCGGTCATCGCCGAGCCGGCTGCCTGGCGGATGGGCAAGGCGAGGGACATCAGCGGCGGGGGGCTGTTGCTCTCGACAACCCAGAGCATCGAGATGCAGACCTGGATTGCGCTCGACCTGGCCTTACCCGGGGGGCTGGCGCTGCGGACCACCGGGCGGGTAGTGCGCGCGGTTGAACCGCCGGCCCTGAAGCGCGAGCCGGGAGTGATTTGGTACGGGGTCCAGTTTTCCGGGATGGAACGGCGCCTGCAGGACCGTCTGGTCCGGTTTATCTTTGACGAGCAACTGAAGCTGCGGCGTAAGGGTTTGATATGACCGCCACGGCGACGGGAGGAGGGGACGGGCTTGGTGGCAACGGAGCAGGAACTCGCGGCGGCCGCGCTGTGGCCGGAGTATAAGCTCCGGCACGACCGGGCGACGCGGGATAAGCTGATAAACCAGTACTACCACCTGGTGAAATACACGGCCGGCCGGATGGCGATCAGTTTACCGCCCCACCTGGAGTTTGCCGACTTGGTGAGCTACGGGGTGTTTGGCTTGCTCGAGGCGATTGAACGCTTCGATTACCAGCGGGGCATCAAATTTGAGACTTACTGCATCGCCCGCATCCGCGGGTCGATTATCGACGGCTTGCGGGCGCTGGATTGGGTCCCCCAGTCGGTGAAAAAGCGGCGCCGGGAGATCGAGGCCGCCTACGCGCAGCTGGAACACGAACTGGGGCGGGCGGCGACCGACCAGGAAATGGCAGCGTTCTTGGGGCTTTCCCGGGAGCAGTTTGGGGACCTGCTGAGTAAGGTTAGTTATACCGCGGTGGTTTCCCTGGACGACCTCCTGGGGGATGCCGGGGATGGAGAGGGCCTCCCGCTGCGGGATTCGATCCCGGACCTGCGGGCGACCGACCCGGCCGGGGCGGCCGAATTAAGCGAGGTCCGGCGGTTGCTGGCCCAGGCGATCGAGCGCTTGCCGGAGAAGGAACGGCTGGTCGTCACCCTGTTTTATTACGAAGGGTTGCTGACCAAGGAAATCGCCCTGGTCCTGCACCTTTCGGAATCGCGGATTTCCCAACTCCACACCAAGGCCGTCCTCCGGCTGCGGGGAAGCTTAAGCCGGCAGAAGAAAAACCTGGTCGGTTAGGGGGGAGTTAGATGGCGGTGCGACCGGTAGAGTTTAGTTCTTCGCTGCCGAAGCTGACTGAGATCGGGCGGCTGGAGCAGGCCAAGGAGGGCCGCTGGCAGGCGGGGCAGCAGCAGTTTGCGGCCGAGCTGCAGCAGCGGTCCCGGCAGCGCCAGGCCGAGGTGGGGGAGACGGAAGCGGGACTATCGGTGCGGGAAGAAGGCCAGCAAGAGAAGCCCGGCGGGAAGCGGCGGCGGGGGCAGAAGCGGCCGCCAAACGAGAAAGAGCCGGAGACCAAGGAAAGCATAGTGGGTTCCCGCCTGGATGTCCGGACTTAAGGCCAAGGGAGGGATGGGGATGGAACGCGTCGGTGGGCGGATTTGGCCGGGGAGCGGGGACGTGCCGGGCGTGCCCGGCGCTGCCAAGCCGGCGGTTGGTGCTCCATCGACCGGTGCGGCGCAGACCCGCGTTGTTCAGACCGGTGCGGCTCAGACCAGTGTATCGCATGAAACCAATACCTTCGCCGACCATCTCAGCGATGTCCTGACCGCCGCGCGCGAAGCCGAAGCGGCAGGAGCGGGCAGGCCGGTGCGTGCGGCGGGAGCAGCGTTACCCGCGGCCCCGGCGGGCCAGCCAGCGGTACGGCGGGACCGGACGGGGGCGCGGGCGGAACAGTTGGCGCGGGTGCGGGCGCTTGGGGACGCGGGATGGGCGGAAGTGGATATCGCCCGGGCCACCGGCCTCGGGCGGGGGGAAGTGGGGCTGATTTTGCGGCTGGGGCGGTGAGGGGATCCAATTGGAGGAATGGGTGTAAGAGCGTTATGACGCGCCGGCGCGAGAGCGTATCGGCGTGTTTTGCCGTGGTTAGTCCGCCTGCGTCATACGGGTCATCTCATGCGGCACGGGCGATTCGTGAATCGCCCCTACAGTAATACCCGCCGCTTCCGCCCTGATCTCAGCCTGTTGCTCATTTGTCGACAAGCGAAACTAAGCACGAGGACGAGATTGCCATGGCGGCGCGAAACCATGCCGCCTCGCAATGAGGCAAAGTGCGAAACAAACAACCGCAAAAAAAAGAGCCCCCCAAGCCAGACAATCTTCGGCCGGTGGGGCTCTTAGTGTCTATTGGGCTGGCGGAGCCGGCACTGCGCCGTACTCCAGGCGGTCGGTACCGGGGATGACATTGATCCAGGTATTCCCTTCAGCAAAGCGCATCTCCTGTCCCTCGCTGGTGAAGCGGAAATGGGCGGCGGGCGAAGCCTTGGACCACTCGCCCCGGTAGACCTTACCGCCGAGGAAGTAGAAGGCCGCGCCAGACCCGACGATATGGATGTCGGTCGTGGGCGGGTTCTTATCCCCTCGCCATTCGCTTTTGGCGACCAGGACGATGAGGTTAACGGCGGTAAGCTGTTCCCCGTCGTCACCCAGGAAGGGTTGACCATTATACGACTTGGCGTAGACCTGGCCGTCCCAGAGATAACTGGTGGCGTATTTGTAGGCTTTGGTGTTGGCGTAAACCAGGTTTATGTAGGGCGCGTCCTGGCC
>CAZHIT010000129.1:0-7306 GCA_964533125.1 uncultured Candidatus Sumerlaeota bacterium | reverse complement strand
AAACAAGGTACGAGGTCGTCTTTGCCGCGCCGACAAAGAGCGTGTCGGCTCGCAATGACGTCAACCAATGGTGTCGCCAATACCGACGCCCTTGCCTGCCGACGCCGGCGGAGAGTAATGGTTAACACGCCAAGACCAAGATTTACATTATTACGAGGAGACGATCAGACCGTGAGACCGACGCAAGCCCCCGCCGCCGCAAAGCAAAACCGGGCGGCGGCGCAATGCCGGGCCCGGTCTGGTGTAGTTAACAGGAAGTTGATGCGATTTCCCGGGTGGCAGGTCCCGGTCATCGGGCTTAATACCCCAGCTTCTTATCCACGGCTGTCCGCAGAGGACGGCCGTTTTGGTAATCTTCCAGGTTCTCGAGGAAGTTCGCCACCCGCTCGTCATTTAAGTTATGGTGGGTGAACCCGGCCCGGTGCCCGGTGAGGATAACATTCGGCAGGTCAAACAGCTCGCTTTCCGGCGGGAGGGGCTCCTTGGAAACCACATCGAGGCCGGCGCCGGCGATCCAGCCTTCGCGCAGGGCCCGGATCAGGTCCGGTTCGTTCACCACGGTCCCCCGGGCGATATTAACCAAAAAAGCGCTCTTTTTCATCAGGCGCAGTTCCCGCTCGCCGATCAGCGCCTTCGTCTCCGGCGTGGCCGCCACCGCCAGCACCACATAGTCCGACTCCGCCAGCAGCTCGTCCAAACCCTCCGGCGGCAGCACCTTATCCGCGTACGCATAAGGCTCCGGGCGCATCCGGGTGGCGACAACCTTCATCCCAAAACCAACCTTGGCCATCCGGGCAAGCTCCCGGCCGATGCTTCCCATCCCCACAATCCCAAGCGTGCTGCCCTGCAGGGTGGCCATCGGCATGCGGCCCCACTTGGCCTGCTCCTGCCAGCGGGCGAATTTGTCGACTCCCCGCGCCCAACCGAGCAGCAGGGCCAGGGTGTGCTCCGCCGCCGGCGTATCGAAGATCCCGCGGGCGCAGGACATGATCACTTCGCTTTCTTTCATCTCCGGGTACAGGATAAACTCGACGCCGGCGCTGATGGCGTGCAGCCATTTTAAGCTCGTGGCCCGGCGGAACACCTCCACCGGGAACTCCCAGTTCGAGGTAACGATGACCTCCGCTTGGGCAAAATAATCCCCCGCCGCGTCGGCGTTACGGGCCAGCACAACCTCCGCCTCCGGCGCTGCCTGCTGGATGGCCGCCCGGTGCGTTTCGTCAAACAAGCCGCGGCTTAGAACTAAAATCTTTAACTTTTCCATCCTATTATCTCCCTCCTCTAGTAGCCGACCAGCTTGTCCACTTCGGTCAGCAGCTTTTCGCCCCGGACATAGCGCTTCAGGTTCTCGGTGAACACCCCAATGCGCAAATCGACCAGGTCATGTGACAGGCCGGCGAGATGGGGGGAGATGATCAGGTTATCCAGTTTCCACAGCTCACTGTCGGCCGGGAGTGGTTCGGTCGCGAACACATCGAGACCTGCTCCGGCGATTAAGCCTTCCCGCAGCGCCCGCGCCAAGGCGGCTTCATTAATTATCGGCCCCCGGGCGATGTTGACGATGTAGGCGCTCTTTTTCATTTTGGCGAACTCGCGCTCACCCAGCAGACCCACGGTCTCCGGGGTGGCGGCGGCCGCGACCACGATGTAGTCGGACTCCGCCAACAGCGCATCCAAACCCTCCGGCGGCAGTACCGCGTCCACATACGGCTCTGGGGCGGGGTGCTTTCTGGTAGCAACCACGCGCATCCGGTAGGCGAGCTTCGCTTTGCGGGCGATCTCCCGGCCGATGCTCCCCAAACCAATGATGCCAAGGGTCCGCCCGGTCATGTGGTTAACCGGTACCCGCTCCCATTTCCGCTCGTTCTGGAGGCGCACCGTGTGGCTGATGCCGCGCGTCCAGGCCGTGAGCAGGGCAAAGGCGTGCTCGGCGACCGGGATATCGGCGGCGCTCCGGGGATTTGTGAGGATGATTCCCCGCTCGAACATCTCGGGGTAGATGAACCCCTCCACCCCGACGGCGATGGAGTGCACCCATTTAAGGTTTTTGGCCCGGGCGGCGGCTTCGCGGGGGAAATCCTGCTTCATGGCGATAACCACTTCCGCCGTCTCCAACCACGGTTCGGCAGCCGAGAGGCTCTCGGCCAGGTTGACCTCAATCTCCGGTCCGACCGCCCGGATGGCGGCCAGGGTTCCCGCCTGCGGCTTCATCTTGGTGATAATCAGGATCTTCATTTACTGCCTCCTCTGTTCGCGGCGGGGCATCCGGCCAAGGGTCGCTCCGGGCCCTCGCTCTTGCTCGTTGCGTTTACTCTTTTACGGCGGGGTACAGGAAATACGATACGATAAACCCGGCAATCCCGGCAGCGTCGTTTAAATCAAAGCAGGGCACGCCCAGCTCCAGCGGCACATCCGAAGCCAGCGCAATCAGTTGGTCGCCGGGGCCGCAGAGCAGTTCGGTTGCGGCGGCGGCGCGGTGGACCTCGATTTTGGGTTTGTTGCCCCGCTTGTACCCCTCGGTGATAATCAGGTCAACCCCGGAAATCGTCGCCAGCACCTCATCCAGGGTCAATTCCCGCTCCAACCGCCGGATTTGGGCCATTTTGGTGGGCGAGGCAATGACCACGACGTCGGCGCCCGCCCGGGCGTGCCGCCAGGTGTCCTTGCCGGGTTGATCGAGATCAAAGCCATGCACATCGTGCTTAACCGTGGCGATTTTGTAGCCCTTGGCCTTCAGCACCGGCAGCAACTTCTCGATCAGGGTCGTTTTGCCGAAATTGGATTTACTGACAATCGATACAACCGGAATCATCCTTGCTAACCTCCCCGGTAATCATTACCGCAATCGTTGCCCCGGCTTCCAGACGATACCCGCCCGGGACCCGCGCCAGACCATTTGCTACTGAGAGACCCGCCAGACCCGGCGGGCACCGTTCAGCCAGAAAGCCGTTCTCCCGGCGCCTCAGACTGACCCAAAACCAATGTTCCTCCGGCGTGTTGGCGCTGACCGCCTCCATAAGCGAGGCCGTCACCAACAGATGCTCTCCCCCGGACCGCCCGGCGAGACGATGCAGGCCGGGCCGGACCAGGAGCTCGAGCGCCACCGCCGCCGCCCCCGGGCTGCCACTCAGGCCAAACCAGGGCTTGCCCCCGGCGATAGCGGCAGTGGTCCCGGTCCCGGGCCGGATGCTCAGGCGGCGAAACAGTACTTGGGCCCCGGTTTGTTCCATGGCCGCCCCCAGACAATCGTAATCGCCTCCGCCGGCCCCGCCGGTGGTGATGACCGCGTCTGCCGTCGTAAGAGCCGCAGTGACTGCCGTTGCGATATCCCCAGCGTCGTCTGGTGCGGCCGGGAGCGTGATGGGTATTCCCCCGGCGGAGCGGACGGCGGCGGCGATCATGATCGCATTGCTGTTGCGGATCTGCCCCGGTCCCGCCGGCGCGCCGCCCGCCGCGAGTTCGTCCCCGCAGGCCAACACGGCTACCACCGGGCGGCGGCGGACCGCGGCCTCCGTCCGTCCCAAAGCGGCGAGCAAAGCCAGTTGATGCGGCCCGAGGAGCGTCCCGGCCGGGAGCAGGCTCTGGCCCCGCCGGTACTCTGCCCCAAGCGGCTCGATGTGTGCTCCCGCTGCCGCCGGCGCCTTTAAGATTACCCAGTTAGGAGCGGCTTCAACCGCTTCGGCCGGTACCACCGCCGACGCCCCGTCCGGGATGGGCGCACCGGTCATGATGCGTATTGCCGCCCCGGGTGGAAGCGCCGCGCCCGGATGCCCGGCGCTGATGGTGGCGACCACTGGGAGGGGGAGCGGTGCGTCTGGATTCGTGCCGGATGTGCCCTCCGCTCGCACCGCAAACCCGTCGCGCCGGGAGCGGTCAAAAGGCGGGAAATCGGCGTCCGCAATTAAGTCCCCGCCCAGGGCCCGCCCCAGCGCCGCCGGGAGTTCAATCCGCTCCACCGGTTGGACAACTAGATACGGCGTAAGAGCAGCAAGAGCGTCGGCGACGGTGAGGACCGGTTCGGTTTCTCTGGGCAACCCGCTCAGCCCCCAATCTGGGCCATGCGCCGCTTCAGCGCCGCTGCCCCGTCCCCGTCACCGAGGTGATGGCGCTCGCCCTTGGCCCCGACGGCCGCGAGCAGGAGGTCGGTGACGTCGGTCCGGCCGGAGCGCAGCCGAGCGCGCAGGTCGATCTCGGTATCAGCCAGGAGGCAGGGGCGGAGCTTGCCGTCGGCGGTCAGGCGCAGGCGGTTGCATTCCCCGCAAAAATGCTCGCTCACCGGGCTGATGAGGCCGAGCGTGCCCGGCGCACCCGGCAGGCGCCAGTAGGTGGCCGGGCCGCTGCCGGCTACCGGACCGGCCGGCTCCAGGGGGGCGATAGCCGCCAGGCGCTCGCGGATGGCCACGACCGGCAAAAAGCGGTTGGCCCAAACCTCAGGGTCCGCTCCGATGGGCATGTACTCTATGAAGCGCACATGGATGGCCCGCTCCTGCGTCAGCACCGCGAAGGCCGGGATCTCATCGTCGTTTACCCCGCGCATCACTACGCAGTTCAGCTTGACGGGCGTCAGCCCGGCTTCATAGGCGGCAGTGATCCCGTTTAGAGCCTCGGTGAGTGAGCCGCCGCGGGTGATGGCGCGGTACCGGTCGGGATCGAGGGTGTCGAGGCTGATGTTCACCCGCTTCAGTCCTGCCGCCGCGAGGTCCCCCGCGTACCGGTCGAGGTAAATCCCGTTCGTCGTGAGGGCCAGGTCGCGGATGCCCTCGATCTTGGCTAACTCCCCGATAAAGCCCACCAGGCCCTTGCGCACCAGGGGCTCGCCCCCGGTCACCCTGACCCGGCTGACGCCTAAGGCCGCCGCCTGGCGCACCACCAGCAGGATTTCCTCAAAACTCAGGATGTCGCGGTGCAAAAGCGGTACCACCCCTTCTTCCGGCATACAGTACACGCAGCGCAGATTGCACCGGTCGGTCACCGAGATGCGCAGATACTCGATCCGCCGGTGGAAATTATCCGTTAGCTGGCTCATCCGCTCGTCTCCTTCCCCTCCAATCCCGCAGCAGAGCGGGCGGGGCCGGGTCCGCCCCTCTGGCTATCCACTCCACCGCGGCCGCATAGTCCGCCGCAGTATTGATATTAATGAAGGAACGCAGGTCCGGGTCGCTGTTTCTTAATTCCGGTTCTTCGAGCGTCAGGATCCGTACCTGGGGAAAAAAGGCCACGATCCGGTAGGTGTTCGCCCGGAGCTGGGCCTCGATATAGGGCAGACAGCGCCGGCTGTACACCGCGCACAGCGGCTGCCAGCGGCCGGCCACCCGGGGGATGATGATGTCGTGCCCGCCAACCTGCTGTACCAAATAACGCAGCAGTTCAGCCCGGAGGAAAGGCATATCGCAGGCCACCACCAGACTGTACTCGCTTTCGGCAGCGCTTAAGCCGGCGTGGATGCCGGTGAGCGCGTTCTTCGCTCCCCGCCGCAGGCGGTCCGGGACTAGACGCAGCCCCATCCGGCGGTACTCCTCCCGGTCGGTGATGCAGATGAGTTCCGGGCACACCTGCGCCATAGCCGTGCTCACCCGCTCCGCCATGGTCTGTCCGCCCAGGGGCAGGAGGCCCTTATCGGCGAGCGGACCTAAGCGCGCGCGCAGGCGGGTGCTGTCGCCGCCGGCCAAAATCACCCCGGTGACTGCGGGCGTTTGCGTGTCCATGGGCTTTTCCTCCCCCTGCCGGGCTTGTCCGCCGCTTCGCTTGCTGCTGCTGGCGGCGGTGGCGGCGCTTGTGCGCTATGTTTAGTATACCCGACGGCGGTGATTAGCGGCAACATAATTCGCGCATTTGGGGGTGAAGGGAACGGTTCTTCTGTCACACCTGCGCCCTTTCCCCTCCGCCTGGCGCCCGAGGGTTAAGGATAACGCACATACCTTCCCCCTGACCCGCAACCTGTTACCCCTTTGCCGACAGGAAAAACAAGGCACCAGGACGAGATTGCCGCGCCGATGTGAGTGCGTGTCGGCTCGCAATGACGTGTAACGGGAGTCCCGCCGCTCCCCGCCCCCCCCGCCCCCAACGTGCAGGCGGCAGGTCATCAGACCTGCCGCCTGG
Organism: uncultured Candidatus Sumerlaeota bacterium; assembly: GCA_964533125.1. Lineage (GTDB taxonomy): Bacteria > Bacillota > SLNR01 > SLNR01 > JBMNPB01 > CAZHIT01. Next base: position 1,207 of record CAZHIT010000129.1, on the reverse strand, counting down.
GCGAATCCGCTTACTTCTGGGTGTCGAGGCGCAGAACGCCGGCGGGAGCGTAGTTCTCCGGCGGCATATCGGCGTAGATGATGGTCACGGCCGTGCGCGCGCAATGCAGGGTGTCCACAATGGCGTCGGTCACCTTCTGGGCCATCTCCCGTTTCTGCTCCACCGTCTTGCCTTCCACCAGGTGGATATGCACGATAGGCATTGCTAATCCCTCCCTGCGGTTTGATACTTTAGTATTCCACTGCCGCCCGCCTTATCCTCCCGCCAACTCCGGTCCGCGCCAAATATTCTGCCGCCGCCCCGGCGGGTTCTGCGGCCCCCCGCCGCCGCATACAATGGCAGCAGCGGCAGCACGGGGAGGGGTCGGCATGGCCAAAGCCTCGCTCACCCGGGGGACGGCGGTCCTCCTGGCCGGCAATGTCATCAACCGCACCACCAGCTTTCTGTTTCGGATCTACCTCATCCGGACCATCGGCGCCGAAGGCATCGGCCTCTACCAGCGGGTAACGTCCGTGTTCTTCACCCTGCTCATCCTCACCACCGCCGGCTTCCCGGCCGCCCTGCCCATTTTGGTCGCCCAGGCCCACGGGCAAAACAACCACCACTCGGTCCACCGCACCACCCGCCTGGCCTTCGCCCTCATCCTCGCCACCGGTCTCGCGGCCACCCTGATCCTCGCCGCCCAGGCCCCACTTATCGCTGGGCGCCTGCTCCGTGATCCCCGGGCCGCCCCGGCCATAGCCACCATCGCCCCGGCCCTGCTCTTTTGCGCTGCCGCCTCCATCCTGCGCGGCTATTTCCAGGGGCGCCAGGAGATGGCCCCCATCGCCGCCTCCCAGGTGACTGAGGAGTTCGTCCAGATCGCCGTCACTTGGGGCCTGCTCCGCCAACTGACTTCCCCTGGCCCCGCCGCTGCGGCCACCATCCTGGTCATTGGCCTCGTCGTGAGCGAGGCCGCCGGGTTTACCGCCATCAGCCTCGCCTACCTCCGCTCCCGCGCCCGCACCCTTACCGACGCCAGATCCGCTGTCCCCCGGCCGGAACCCTCCCGCCTGGCCGTCCTCCGCTCGCTTGGCCGCCTGGCCCTGCCGGTGACCGGCCTGCGTCTGGTGCTTTCGATGCTCTCTACCCTCAGCGCCATCCTCATCCCCGCCCGCCTCCAGGCCGCCGGGGCGACGCTCCGCCTGGCCACCGCCCAGTACGGACA